>DATEAV010000373.1:0-24234 GCA_035288185.1 Anaerolineales bacterium
AACCCTTGCGATTCACGCCGGTCAGCCCCCCGACCCGCAGACCGGCGCGGTCATGACACCGATTTTCCAGACCTCCACCTACCGGCAGGAAGGCGTCGGGAAGCATCGAGGCTATGAATACTCCCGGACCGGTAACCCCACCCGGGCGGCGCTGGAGGGGTGCCTGGCATCGTTGGAGGCCGGGGCACGCGGCCTAGCCTTCGCCTCCGGGATGGCCGCGACCGACGCCGTCCTCCACCTTCTTGCGCCCGGCGACCATGTCCTCGCGGGCGACGATCTCTACGGCGGCACCTACCGGATCTTCGAGCGTGTCTATGCGCAATTTGGCCTTTACTTCACGTACGCCCCGGCGGCCGATCCCGAGGCCTTCCTTCGCCACCTCACCCCCAAGACCCGGCTGATCTGGCTCGAGACCCCTACGAACCCGCTCCTTGGACTTTGTGACATCGCCGCCATTGCCCGCATGGCGAAGGCCACGACCCAGTCGGCGCTGATTTGCGTCGACAACACTTTCGCCACGCCATACCTTCAGCAACCGATCCCTCTGGGAGCCGACCTGGCCCTCCACTCGACCACGAAATACCTGGGAGGCCATTCCGACGTGGTCGGTGGGGCGATCGTGGCGAGCGATCACGGCCTCGCCGAGCGCCTCGCCTTTCTCCAGAACGCGATCGGCGCAGTTCCCGGTCCGATGGATTGTTTCCTCGTCCTGCGTGGGGTGAAGACCCTCCCCCTCCGGATGGAGCGACATGCCGCCAACGCCCTGGAGGTGGCCCGGTGGCTTGAGGCCCGCCCCGAGGTACACCGCGTGTTCTACCCAGGGCTCAGCTCACACCCACAGCACGAGTTGGCCCGGCGTCAGATGCGCAATGGGGGCGGAATGGTGAGCTTCACGATGCGGAGCGGCCCGGAGGCGGCTCGCAAGATGGCGGAGGCGGTGGAGCTATTCACCCTGGCCGAGTCGCTCGGGGGCGTCGAGTCGCTGATTGAAGTCCCGGCCGCCATGACCCACGCCTCGACTTCGGACTCACCTCTGGCCGTCGATCCATCGCTGATCCGTCTCTCCGTGGGCCTCGAAACCGTGAGTGATCTCATCTCAGACCTCGAACAAGCCTTCGACCGGGCGCAGCTCCTTTGATGGTTGAGAGACGGACTGCGCACGTCCCCCACCGGGAGGAGCCGCAGCCACGAGGCCGAAAGGAACCCAGGGCGTCCTGAGAACGCGTAACGGCCCGTCTGAGCGACGCCTCGTCGTCATCGTCTGGGCCCGAGCGTGATGGCCAGCCGGGGATCCTCGACCAGCTTCTTCTCCCGCAGCAGCTCGGCCTTGATTGCTGCCTCGGCGGCGGGCGAGAGTCGGGGAGGAGTTGACCTTTGGTACGAGATGGATAGGGTCTCTAGGGCCTGCCGCTACTCCCGGAGCAGCTCGAAGAAACGGCTCTTCCCGATCCCCAGAGCCTCTTGGACATCCATGCGCTTGATGTGGCCGTGAACGTAGGCCCCGAACAGGAACCTGATCTGCTCATTGGTGAACCGCTTATGGATCTGCCCCATAGGTACCTCCCGGTGGTTTGCGGGAGGCTACCAGGGGTGTCCACACTTCAGCTTTGAACTGTCCACCTTTCAACTTTGAATAACAACTGGGTGCGGGCCCTTGCCAAAGAGGGCGTGCAAGAGTACATCCAACGGGCACTGCCTCGCCTCCTAAGGGCCCGCCTGCCGCTGGCGAACTGCGTCTGGGACTACAAGGCCTCGAATCTGGTTTTCCCCTCGGCGTCATCGCCGGTCCTGGTGGATCCGGACAGCGGCGGACGCATCCCGCGCGCGTATGGTCTCGCGATTGCAGCGCTCCTCTTCCACAACGAAGGACAGGGCCCGGGCCGGCTCTTCACCAGACGTGAATGGGGGGCATTCCTGGGTAGCTACGGCCGCTGCGTTCAGTTGACCGAGGAGGAAATGAGGGAATGGGAAGGACTGCTTCTCTCCGCCTGGGTCGACGAGGGACTTTGGCTTATCAGGGAAGACTCATGGGGCTGGCAGGATCTCCGGCAGTCGCAAATTCTGACGAGTCTGTTGACCACAGATCTTTCAGAGCTGAGCCCAGCGCGATGACGGCGGGCGGTCTGAAGGATCCGCCCGCCGGCATCGAGTTCTACTCGTCGAAGAGGAACGTCGATTCCGCATAGAAACGGACGTGCCTGCCCCCCACCCGATCGCGGATCCAATCGGCGAGCGCCTGCTGTTTTTCTTCGGCGGGCCTGTCGTCGGCCAGCATGGATAGCGGATAGTTGAGCCGCAGGGCCCTTGGCGAGATCACAAAGCGCGTCAGGCCGGCGGGGAATAGCAGCCCCATCGAGGCAGCCTCGACGACCTCTTCCACCACGAAACTCCGAAAGACCACCAGCGCCGAGAAGTCCGGGTAGATCTCTCCCAGGCTTCGAGGCGAGGCTGTGCTTAGCCGATCGATTCGGCCCAGGCCCAGGTAGCTGGCGACCAGTCGCTGCAGATTGCGCACCCCCCACTCCAGCGGGGCCGTCTCCCCCACCACCTCGCACACGTTCCCGGAGGGGAAGACAATGTATGCCAATGTGCCGCCGGAGCTCAAGTTGAATGCCGCCCGGTCTACGTCGGAGGGGACAAGGGCCAGATCCGGGTAGCGCTCGATAGCCTCGATGAGGGCCTCCCTGGTCGCGCCACTCAAGACGTGGTTCCAGGTGAGGAGTTGCACCGAGGAACTGCCGGGGTGGACCACTTGCACAAGCCCGTGAGGCAGCTGCATCATCCGGAAGGCCACCGTGCGGTTGGCGCCGTCGAGCACGACGAAACGCCCGCTGCGGTCACCGGCCGGGATCGCAACCGGCGGATTGCGGAGGATTCCCTCCTGACGGAGTCGCTGGATTAGGGACGCGGTCCGGCTCTCATCCACCTGCTCGTGAGGGAGGAGCGAGGAAGTGGGGACGATTCGCAGGTCGGGGAGGTCGGGGAGGCCCCTCATGCTTTCTCGGGGGCGGCGAGGAACTCCAGGGCGTCGATCACGGTGAGGATCCCCTGGGGGCGGCGAAGCTCATCGATGAGCACCACGACCTTGGCCCGAAGAAGGTCGGGCAGCACGTCCTCCAGAGGAGCGTCGGCCGAGGCGGAGCGGACCTCGCGACTCAAGATGCTCTCGATCGTCTCCTCGGGGCGGTGTTCATGCCCTGCTCGCACTATGTGGTCCAGCAAATCGACCTCGGAGACGAGACCGGCCAACGAGCCGTCGGCGCTGACGACCGGCGTCTGCGAGATCCCATACTGGCGCATCCTGGCAATGACGTCGAGCATGGTGTCGGCGGGAGAGGCCGTAACAAGAACGGGCAGCCCACGCGCCTTTGACACATCTCGAGCGGTCACCCGGTGCCGCTCGGCTTCTACCAGGCCGTGCTCCCGCATCCAGTCGTCATCATAGAACTTGCTCAAATAGCGAGAGCCCGAATCTGGAAGGATTACGACCACCAGGCGCTCCGGCCCCAGGTTGCGCGCGATCTGGATCGCGCCGGCCAGGGCCGAGCCCGAGGATCCGCCACAGAAGATGCCCTCCTCGCGCACCAGTCGCCTGGCCCACTGAAAGGCCTCTGCGTCCCCAACCTGGACGACCTCATCCACCAGGCTGAGGTCGAGGGTGGAAGGGACGAAGTCTTCTCCGATCCCCTCGACCTTGTAGGCGTAGGCCTCCAGCCCCTCGGTGTTCCCGCCGCGTTTCCAGGCGTCGTACAAGAGCGAGCCGACGGGGTCCACGCCCACGATGCGGACGCCGGCATCCCGATCGCGCATGAAGCGGGCTATCCCCGTGATCGTTCCCCCGGTGCCCATCCCGGCAACAACGTCGGTGACTCGCCCCTCCGTCTGCTCCCAGATTTCGGGGGCGGTGGTCCGGTAGTGCGCGTCGGGGTTCTCCGGGTTGTGGTACTGATTGGCGAGGACCGCGCTGGGGGTCTCCTCGACGATGCGGCGCGAGACCGAGTAGTAGGACCGCGGGTCGTCCGGTGCGACGGCCGTCGGGGTGATGACGACCCTGGCACCGAATGCGCGCAGCAGGCGGATCTTCTCCTCGCTCATCTTGTCGGGCATGACGAAAACCGCCTGATACCCTTTGAGGGCGCAGGCGATGGCCAGCCCCACCCCGGTATTCCCCGAGGTGGCCTCGACCACCGTGCCGCCGGGCCGAAGCAGGCCCCGTCGCTCGTAGTCCTCGAGAATCGGCAGGCCGATCCGGTCTTTCACCGATCCTCCGGGGTTGGCGAATTCGATTTTGGCGTAGAGGGCGCAATCCAGGCCGCGGGCGACGCGATTCAGCCTCACCAGCGGGGTCTGCCCGATGGTGCCCAGGATGCTGTCGTAGACCCGCAACCCCTCGGAGGCCTGCAAACCGGGAGGGGCCATCGCAGATCTCCTCCTCCTCTCACCTGGCGATGGCGAAAGCGTACCACGATTCAGGGCCGCGTCCCAAGATCGCCGGCCGAAGGTGGTCACCGGCTGCACGGCGAGGAGAGGATTCGCCGGGGGGCCGATCGGAGATTCAGCTCGTTCTCAAGGATATAATAGCGGGGCTCGTCTCAGAGACGCAGTCTGTCCCGGCGCCGCGTCGCGGATCGCCCGCAGGCGCAGGCCTTCTTTCAGGAGATCTTCCGATGCCAGCAGCCGACGCCGCGATTGCCTATGCCCATGAGAACAAGGATCGATTCCTCGAAGACCTGAAGAGCCTGATCCGCATTCCATCCATCTCGACCCTTTCGGAGCGCAAAGGCGACATCCGCCGCGCCGCCGGTTGGATCGCCGAGCAACTTCGGTCGTACGGGTTCCACGACGTGGAGATCGCTCCGACGGCCAAACACCCGGTCGTTCTCGGGGAGCACACCGGCGCCGGGCCCTCCGCCCCGACACTGCTGTTCTATGGACATTACGACGTACAACCCGTCGACCCGATCGACCTGTGGAAGAGCGATCCCTTCGAGCCTGAGCTCCGGGGCGACAACCTGTATGCCCGAGGCGCCTCGGACATGAAGGCTCAACTCGTGGCACACATGAAGGCGATCGAGTCCCTCGTGCGCACCAACGGCCTGGCCGTGAACATCCGCTGCCTGATTGAGGGCGAGGAGGAGATCGGCTCGCCCAGCCTCGAGGCCTTCGTCCTACAAAACAAGAGCCGCCTCCAGGCCGACCTGTGCCTGAACGGCGACTCGAGCATCCTCGGCCCCGAAGAACCGTCGATCAATTTCGCCCTCCGGGGGTTGGCCTATTTCGAATTGCGGCTGACCGGCCCGGCGACCGATCTCCACTCCGGCTCCTTTGGCGGCGCCATCGCCAACCCCGCCACCATCCTGTGCCAGCTTGTTGCGAAGATGCGTGACCTCGAGGGCCGCGTCCTCATCCCCGGGTTTTACGACCATGTGCGCAAGCTATCGCCCGCCGAACGAAAAGAGCTGGCCGCGCTTCCGATGAGCGACACCTGGTGGCGTGAACAAGCGGGATCCCCCGCCCTGCCCACCGAGGGCGACACGACGGCCCTGGAGCGCGCCTGGTGCCTGCCGACGTTTGATGTCAACGGCTTGCTGAGCGGATTCACCGGCGAGGGGTCGAAGACCGTTCTTCCTTCCAAGGCGATGGCGAAATTCTCCACGAGGCTGGTGCCAGACCAGACGGTCGACCAGGTTCGCAAAGGGCTCGAGGCCTTCCTCAAGGCCAATATCCCACCCACCGTCACCTGGGAATTGATCGAGCACGCTTCGGCCCGCCCCGCCATCGTGGAGAGGGATTCGAAAGCAGTCCGCGCCGCAAGCCGCGCCCTCGAGGCGGTGTGGAGCAGGCCGCCCGTCTTCGTTCGCTCAGGCGGCTCGGTGGCTGTCGTCGGGATGATCCAGGAGCTCGTCGGCGTCGATACTCTCATGCTGGGCTACGGGCTGCAGGATGACAACCTCCATGCCCCCAACGAAAAACAATACCTGCCGAATTTCTATCGCGGCATCGAGGCGACCATCCGTTTCTTCGACGAGTATGCAGCCCTCAGTCGCCCGAGCTAGGGCAAGGGATTCTCAAGCCCGGCGGGCGTGGGTCGTCGGCGCCGACGGGCGAAGGGGCCGATAGGTAGCAAACAGCGGGTTGGTGCAAGCAGAGTCTGGAGGCCAGAGTGAGACCAGCGCTACCGGTGTACGGCGGTCAGGCTGTGATCGAGGGGGTGATGATGAGGGGATCTCGCGCCTTCGCGATCGCCGTGCGAGCGCCGGACCATTCCATCACAGTAAAGACAGAGAGCCTGGGCGGGCTCTATCGTCACCCGGCCGGCCGCTTCCCCTTCCTGCGTGGCCTGCTGCTGCTCTGGGATGCCCTCGGCCTGGGAATGCGAGCCCTGGCGTTTTCGGCCGATGTCCAAATGGGCGAGACGCAAAAGCCACAGCCGGCCTCGATGGCCCTCACGATGGCGACCGCTATCCTGCTCGGGCTGGGCCTCTTTTTCCTGCTGCCGGCGGCGGTCGGCTATGCCGCGGAGCAGTTGCTCGGCGTCAGCGCGATCGCCGCGAACCTCATCGAGGGCCTCACAAGGCTCTTGCTCCTTGTGGGGTACGTCTGGGTGATCGGGTTCTGGGGTGAGATCCGGCGTGTCTATGCCTACCACGGCGCAGAGCACAAGACGATCAACGCTTTCGAGGCGGGGGCGCCACTCACCGCAGAGAGCGTCGCCCGCTTCCCTCTCGAGCATCCTCGATGCGGCACGGCTTTCTTGCTGACGGTGGCGGTGATGTCGATTGTGCTCTTCAGCGCCCTCGGCCCGCTCGCCTTGCTTCCGCGATTGGCCAGCCGGATCGTGCTCGTGCCGGTCGTCGCCGGCCTGGCGTATGAATACATCCGCCTGACCGCCCGTTTCGCCAGCCGGCGGTGGGCCCAGGCGCTGATCACCCCAAACCTGGCGTTGCAGCGCCTCACCACCCGTGAACCGAGCGCCGATATGCTCGAGGTGGCGATCGCGGCGTTTGAAGCGATGAGGGCCGGCGAACCGGCTCCAGCCCGGCCGGCCGATTCCCCCACCCCGGCGTTGTAGCGCTGCCGTCACGATCGACTAAGGGCCGGCGGCAGGGTGCCACCCCTGCGCCAAGCCCTCTGCGCCGTGTGCGATCCTCATTCGCGCGTGATCAACCTCACCCCGCGGTCGTAGAAGAGGTAGTCCCAGGCCCAGTTGATCAAGACGATGAGCCGATTGCGGAAGCCAATCAGCTGGATCAGGTGGACCACGAGCCAGACGACCCAGGCGGGGAAACCGCGGAACCCGATCCCGTGGATGTAGGCTACGGCGGCGTTGCGGCCGATGGTGGCCAATGAGCCTGGATCGCGGTAGCGGAACGGGCGCGGCTCTTTGCCTGCCATCTGCCGTCGGACGTTGTCTGCGGCGGCCTCGGCCATCTGGATCGCGACCGGCGCCATCATCGGAAGCGGCTTGCCATCGGCTTCGAGGTAGGCTGCGTCCCCGATGACATAGACCTCGGCATGACCGGGCAGTTGGAGGGCGGCCTCGACCGGCACGCGCCCCTGACGGGAGACACGCGCCCCCATCCGCCCCGCGAGCCCGGCCGCCCGGGCCCCCGCTGCCCAGATCATCGTCCGGGCGGGGATCGGCTCCTCTCCGGCCACCCGCGCAACCGTTCCGTCGTAGTCCTCCACCTTCACCCCTAGCCTCACCTCCACACCCTTCGCCGTCAACTGCCTCACCGCGTCCTCACCCAGGCTTTCGGGCATGCCGGGGAGGATCCTCTCTGCCGCCTCCAGAAGAACGACGTGGACCTCGACGAGATTCAGGGCAGGATAGTCTTTCGCCAGGACGAGACGGATCAGCTCGGAGAGGGCCCCGGCCATCTCGACGCCGGTCGGCCCTCCCCCAACGACCAGAATCGTCAGGAGCTCGCTCCGTCGGCTGGGATCCTCCTCGAGGATGGCCTGCTCGAAACACGAAAGGACGTGATTCCGGATGGCCACCGCGTCTTGTACGTCCTTAAGGCCAAAGGCGTGGTGCGAGAGGCCCTCCAGACCGAAGAAGTCGGTCTCGCCACCGGCGGCAAAGATCAGGTAGTCGTAGGGGATCGGCCCGCCGGAGGTCTGAACGGATCGGGAGGCGAGATCCACCGAGTGGACCTCAAGCATTCGGAATTCGATGTTTTCCTGTCCCCTTAAGATGGCTCGCACCGGCTTGGCGATCTGGTCCGGCTCCAGTCCCGCGGTTGCCACCTGGTAGAGCAGAGGCTGGAAAAGATGATGGTTCCGTCGGTCAAGGAGGATCACCCGGGCGCGCGCCTGCGCCAGGGCGCGCGCAGCCCGTAGGCCTCCGAACCCGGCTCCAATGATGACGACGGTCGGGTTGCCTCTCTCCACGGCACCTCGCGGCGGAATTCTATCGCGGTCGGCGCCCTTCACGAGACCGCAGTCGGGCCTGATTCTCAAGGGTCCCTCATCCGGCGGCGTTGTGCTCGCCGCCGCCCAGGGGAGCTCCTTCGTTGACTCCGCTCGCTGCGGTACGGTACAATCCAGCTGCGCCAGAGGAAGGTGATGACCGTTCGCCTGACCCTTCGAGAGCATGAGTATGATGTCCGCGCCGGGATGACCGTGCGCGACGCTATTCTGCACGTCGGGCTGCAGCCGGAGTCGGTCTTGGCCACTCGAGAGGGCGAGCTCATCACCGAAGATGAGATCCTTCGCGAAGGGGAAAAGATCAAGCTGGTCGCGGTTATCTCGGGCGGGGTGAAGCGGTGAAGTGCCGGAAATGCGGAGGGAAGGCAGCCATCAACATGCGCCAGCACAAGCTGGCACTCTGCCGCGAGCATTACCTCGAATGGATCCCCGAGCAGACGGAACGGTTCATCGAGAAGTATCAGATGTTCCAGCGCGGCGACCGCATCCTCGTGGCCGTCTCCGGCGGCAAGGACTCTCTCAGCCTGTGGGACGTCTTGCACAGGCTGGGCTACGAGGCCGACGGGCTCTACATCGGGCTCGGGATCGATGGCGGTGTCGGCTACTCCGCCGAGTCGCAGCGCAAGGCGGAGAGTTTTGCCGCGGAGCATGGGCTGCGTTTGATCGTCGTGGACGTGGCCGAGGTGGAAGGGGCCACGATCCCCGAGGCGGCCAATCTCACCCGCCGGGGGAAGGACAAGCCCTGCTCGGTCTGCGGGCTGACGAAGCGGCACGTGATGAACCGGGTGGCACGCGATAGCGGGTACGATGTCCTGGCCACCGGTCACAATCTCGACGACGAGGCCGCCGTCCTGTTCGGCAACACCTTGAGCTGGTCGGTGGGATACCTGGCGCGCCAGGGCCCTGTGCTGGAAGCCTCGGCCCGGGGATTGGCTCGCAAGGTCAAGCCCTTCTGCCGATTCTATGAGCGCGAGACCGCGGCCTACGCCCTCCTCCGCCCGATCGACTACATCTACGACGAGTGCCCCCACGCGGTGGGCGCCAAGTCGATCCACTACAAAGAAGTGCTCAATCGTATGGAAGCGGAGCGGCCGGGCCTCAAGCTCTCCTTCTACCTCTCGTTCCTCGAGGCCAAGGCACAGGGCATTCTCCCTTCGTCGAGCCAGACTGGCAGCGCCGACCTTCATCCCTGCGAGACCTGCGGGCAACCCACCTCCGCGCCGGGTCAGTGCGCCTTCTGCCGCACGTGGGACCAGGTCCGCGCCCGCCGGGCGCCCATGGCCGAGAGCGCAGCCCGCCGATGACCGAATCGTCCGATCTCAATGGGCTCACCCTGCTCGGCCGAGACGCCCAGCCCAGCAAGAAGCTGGAGACGTTCCCCAACCGCCATCCCGGCCGAGATTACGTGGTCCGCCTGGAGACCGACGAGTTCACTTGCGTCTGCCCTGCCACCGGGCAGCCGGATTTTGCCACGATCACGGTCGAGTACATCCCCGGTGAGAGGATCCTCGAGTCGAAATCCTTCAAGCTCTATTTGTGGTCCTACCGGAATGAGGGCGTCTTTCACGAGCATGTGACGAACAAGATCCTTGAGGATCTCGTGGCTGCATTGAATCCTCGCTGGTGCCGCGTTCGGGGCGCTTTCAAGGCTCGAGGCGGCATCTCAATCACGGTCGAAACCGAACACGGCCGTCGTCCGGCTGGCTAGATGCCCCACCCCCGCTGGTACCCGAGCGTGGTGGCCTTCTTTGCCACGACGCTCGTCGTCTCCAACATCATCGCCGTCAAGATCTTCGACTTTTTCGGCCTGAGCCTCCCGGCGGCCGTCATCCTCTTCCCGCTCGCGTACATCACCGGTGACGTGCTCACCGAAGTCTATGGCTATGCCCGCGCCCGTCAGGCGATCTGGATCGGTTTTGGCTGCAACCTGATCGCGGTGGCAGCCATCTGGATCGGGGGGCTCCTGCCCGCGGCGCCCTTCTGGAACGCGGGCGTCTACTCCGGCCCGGAGGAGGCCGGCCTCGCCTACCAGGCGATTCTCGGATTCAGCCCGCGGCTCCTCGCCGCCTCCTTTGCCGCCTACCTCGTAGGCGAATTCCTCAACTCATTCGTCCTCGCCCGCCTCAAGCTCGCGACGGGCGGACGCTACCTCTGGACCCGGACGATCGGCTCAACGCTGCTCGGGCAGGCCGCCGATTCGGCGATCTTCCTTTCCCTGGCCTTCTCCGGGATCCTACCCGGAGGCGTCCTCCTGGGGGCGATCCTCTCTCAGTGGCTGGTGAAGACCGCCTACGAAGTCGTCGCCACCCCCCTTACCTACGCCGTTGTCAACGGCCTCAAGCGCGCGGAAGGCCTGGACGTCTTCGACCGGGAAACAAGCTTCACTCCTCTTCGATTCTGACTGCGGCGCAGGACGATTCAGGCTGGCGATAGCCGAGCAGGGATCAACGGCCGTGGGCACGACCGCAGGCCTCGCCTCTCAATCTCATCCTGGGAGCTTGTGAATCAACTCCCGAGGATGTGCTCAAGATGCGTCTCCTATGGAGAGAGCCTCAGCACACGGCCCCCTGGCCCCCTCCCCCGGCGTGTGCCGGGCGCGCCCATGCTTCAAGCAATCGCCGGGGGAGGGGAGGTTGATCTAAGGAGGTAGGGAGCGGCCAAGCCCCCCCTACCTCCTTAGACCTCGTCCCCCCTCTCCGCTTTCGATCCCCGCGCGGGAGATGGGTGGCAAGCGGAGAGGGGGGTCAGGGGGGTGAGGCCGAAGTGCGTGGAAATTGGAAGCCTTTAGGCGCTGGGAACGTGTCGACTGGGGACCCGCTTTCGCTCTGATCCGGTTTGGTCACAGGCTCTGAGCCCCGTCCATCGGCCGCGATGGTCCGTTCAATGACTCGGAGGGCCGAGGGATCTCGTCCGCCGTAACGACGTCGTCAGGTGTGGCAACGAGATCCTTCGGCCTCCGAGCCAATGCGATGAGGAGACCCAGCGGAATAAGGCCTCAGGATGACGTTGAAAGGGGCGGCCGCTCACGACCGACGACGGACGATCAGCGACCACTAATCACCGACCACAGATCACTGATCACTGATAACCAGCCACCGATCACCCCTGTGGTGCCGTCGGCTCACGCGGTCTCGAGATAGCGCTCCACTTCCCAGTCCATCACCCGGATGCGGTATTCGTCCCATTCCGCACGCTTGGCGCGCACAAAGGCCTCGAAAATCTCGGGGCCGAGGGCCTTGATGAGGGGCGTGTCATTCGCCAGCGTGTCGAGCGCCTCGTCGAGCGAGCCGGGCAACTGCGAGATGCCCTTCTCCGAAAGCTCCTCCGCCGTCATGTGGTAGATATTGAGATTGTTCACCGGGGGCGGGCAAGGCAGCTTTCGATCGATCCCGTCCAGGCCGGCGGTGAGCATTGCCGCGAAGGCGAGATAGGGATTGCAGGAGGGGTCCGGGAACCGGAGCTCCACCCGGGTGGCATGCTCCTCCCCCTCCCCGGGGGCCGGGATTCGGATCATGGCCGAGCGGTTGATCTGGGCCCAACAGACGTACACCGGGGCCTCATAACCGGGGACGATGCGCTTGTAGGAGTTAACGGTCGGCGCAACGATGGCGGCCAGGGCGCGCGCATGCTCGATCTGGCCGGCGATAAAACCGTAGGCGATGGAAGATAGACGGTGCTCGTCCGAAGCATCGAAGAACAGGTTCCTGCCCTTGTTGTCGAAGATCGATTGGTGGGTGTGCATCCCGGAGCCGTTGATTCCGAAGATCGGTTTGGGCATGAACGTCGCCACGAGGCCGTGCTGCGCGGCCAGGGCCTTCACCGTGTACTTGAGGGTGATGACATTGTCGGCGGTGCGCAAGGCATCGTCGAAGCGAAAGTCGATCTCGTGCTGGCCGAGCGCCACTTCATGGTGGCCCATCTCCACTTCCAGGCCCATGCCGCCGAGCGCCAGCATCAGCTCGGTGCGCACACGTTGGGCCTCGTCCGAGGCCGAGAAATCGAAATACCCGCCGACGTCGTGTGGGACGGGGTGGACGGCCTCCGGCCCATTGCGCTTGAGGAGGAAGAACTCGGGCTCGGGCCCAACGTTGAACTTCCAGCCGCGTTCGGTCAGCCGATCGAGCGCACGACGCAGCACCCTGCGTGGGTCGCCGGCGAACGGCTCGCCGTCCGGGCGATAGATATCACACAGGAGGCGGGCGCGGCGCCGGTCGGGGTGGCTCCAGGGGAGCACCGCATACGTCGAGGCGTCGAGCACCAGGCGCATGTCGCTTTCCTGGATTCGGGAGAAACCTTCCACCGATGAGCCGTCAAACCAGATCCCATCGTCGAACGCCGTGGGGAGACGTTGCACAGGGATGTCGACGCTCTTGACCACCCCGGTGACGTCGGTGAACTGCAGGCAAACGAACTTGACGCCGTCTTCCGCGGCGCGCTTGACCACATCTTGGCTCATCGGAAGTCCTCCAGGAAGAGTTTCCCTATTCTATGAGCAGATCGGGGGAATGCAAGGGCTGGCGATCGGGATTCCCCCTTCGGCCCTCTGGGGGAGTCAGACGTTGGCCGGAGGCTCGAGTTGTACGAGAAGGGCGCGCTTCGAGGCGGAGGTGAGGCGCGCCTCCGTCCCCATACGCAGCCCCACGGCCCAGATCGGCGTCTCACCGGAGACGAGGATCGGCCATTGCGATCGGGCGGGCCGCGGAATGTGCCGGTCGATAAGAAGATCGGCGACCTTCACCGACCCCTGCATTCCCAAGGGGCGGAGCCGATCGCCGGGCCGGGGAGGCCGCAGGGAGAGCGGCCCCGGAAGCGCAGCCGGATCGAACGCGGCCAGATGTGGATCGGCGTTGCGCATCAGTCCCCGCCTGGCCTGAGGCGAGAGCCTCACCGTCTTCGTCACCAGGCGCCATTTCTGCGCCAGCCTCACCATGGCCGAGGGCCCCAGGCGCCGTTCGGCGGGCGTCGGCAGTTGAGGGTATTCCGGGAAGGAGGGCGAGGTGCCTTCTTGATAAAGATAGGCTTCATCACCGAAGCGTTCGACCTCCAGGCCATTGCCGATCGAGGCCCGGCGCAGGCCGGAACCCGGGCTCAAGACCTCAAGCACGCGCTCGACGTCCTCCAGGCCGAAGTCCCGCGCCTCGGGGCGAACGGCAGAGAGCGCCCGCCGCACGAGCTCGCCCCGCAAGGCTGGGGGCTGGCGGCGGAGCCCCGGGAGACTCAAGGCGAGCGCTGCCTCGCCGGCGGCGCGGGCGAACTCCGGCCACGCCTCATCCGCCATACGGCCCACGAGCTCCGCCTGATCGCGCATCAGCCGCGCCGTCCGCTCCAGCACGCGGCGGATCGCCGGGTTGTAGGTCTCAAGCGCCGGGAGGAGCTCAAGCCGGATCCGGTTCCTGAGGAACGCGGGGTCGGTGTTGGTGGGATCGAGGCGAGGCTCGAGCCCTCGGTGGGCGCAATGCGCCAGGGTCTGCTCGTGAGAGATGTCCAGGAGCGGGCGAATGAGAGCGAGGCGGGGGCCCGCTGCCATCCCGATCCAGGTGCTCAGGTCGGTCGAGGGCAGCATCCCTCGCAGCCCGAGTGGCCCCGCGCCGCGCAGGAGATGGAGCAGCACCGTTTCGGCCTGGTCGTCCGACGTGTGCCCCGTGGCGACGGCGCGAGCGCGGTGCTCCCGCGCCACGCGGGCAAGAAAGCGATAGCGAGCGACCCGGGCCGCTTCCTCGAGCGAGCGGCCGCGCGCCAGCGCGCGCACGTCTTCGCTGGCCACAACCACCGGCAGCCCATATTGCTGGGCGATGCGGAGCGTATACTCCGCGTCGGCCTCGCTGCCTTCCCGGAGCCTGTGATTGAGGTGCGCCACGACCACTGGAAAGCCAAGGCGGTGGAGGCAGTCGAGGAGGCAAAGGCTGTCGGCCCCGCCTGAGACCGCCGCCACCACCTTTTGCCCGCGACGCAGCAGGCCGTATTCCCGAATGGTCGCGGCTACGCGCTCGCAGACGTCCATCGATCTGTCGATTATAGCATTCGAGGAGCATGTCTCTCCCGAATCCGTGCGCGGTGCGGCCCGGCGTGAGATGGACGTGGTATACTGCCTCCTTGGTTCCGGACCACCAACGGAGGAAACCCAATTTGGGCTTCAACCCGCTGAACTGGCTCCTGGGGCTATTCTCGCTCGACATCGGAATTGATCTCGGGACCGCCACCACGCTCGTGAATGTCCAGGGGAAGGGGATTGTCATCAACGAGCCGTCGTGGGTGGCGATGGAAAAGAAGTCGAAGCGGATCCTGGCGATCGGCGCCGAAGCGAAAGAAATGGTGGGGCGCACGCCGGCAAACGTGGTCGCCCTGCGCCCTCTGCGCGATGGGGTGATCTCCGAATTCGACATCACCGAGGCGATGCTCGAGTACTTCATCGGGAAGGCCCACGAGCAAAGCATCGTTCCCGTCCCCCGCCCGCGGGTCGTGGTGGGGATTCCCAGTGGCGCCACCGAGGTGGAGAGACGCGCCGTCTATGATGCCACGATGGCCTCGGGCGCCCGGGAGACCTTCCTCGTCGAAGAGCCCACGGCGGCGGCCCTTGGCGCCGGATTGCCCATCAGCGAGGTGCAGGGGTCGATGATCGTCGATATCGGCGGGGGAACCACCGAGATGGCCGTCTTTTCGATGGGCGGGTTGGTCGTCTCCCGTTCGCTGCGCGTCGCCGGCGACGAAATGGACGAAGACATCATCAAGTACGTGCGCGATAAGTACAACATCCTGATCGGCGAGAGAATGGCCGAACGCGCCAAGATCACCCTCGGATCGGCGTATCCCCTGAAGGAAGAGAAGACGCTCACGCTGCGTGGCCGCAACCTGGTGAGCGGCCTCCCTGAGGCTGTAGAGGTCTCCTCGGTCGAGATCCGCGAGGCACTCGCCGGCTCGGTAAAGATCATCGTCGACACCATCCGCGATGCCATCGACGAAGTGCCTCCCGAACTCGTCGCCGACCTGATGGAGACCGGGATCTGCCTGGCCGGCGGAGGCTCTCAGATCCAGGGATTGGTCGAGCGACTGGCCAACGACCTGAAGATGCGAGTCTGGCTGGCGGAGGATCCGGTGACCTGCGTCGCCCGCGGCGCCGGCCTGATCCTCGAGGACCTCAACGCCAACAGCCGCTTCCTCGTCGGAGTGCAATCCGGCGCCGCGCATTAGCCCCGGCCCCAGGCAGCCGTCTCCTTCGGGCGACTCCCCATGAAACCCCAGCCTTCTCGGTCCCTCACCGCGGCCAGCCTTCTGCTCCTGGCGATCGGCCTGCTCATCCTCGGACTGGCCGGTTTTCTCACGCCGGCCCAGAGCCTGGTGCTGCGGCCGATCATGGGCATCCAATCGTGGATCGCCTCCCGCTTCGCCGCGCTGCGAGACCTGGCCACCTCACCGAGCGATGTGGCCGCGCTCCGTCAGCGGAATGCCGAGCTGGAAGCCGAAGTCGCCCGCCTCCAGCAGCAGGTGATCACGCTGCAGGAACAGGTGGGCGAGGTGGAGATCCTCTCGGCGCTTCTCTCGTATGCCCGTACGCGGCCCGAGAACCGCTACCTGGCCGCCAATGTCATCGGCGAAGACGTGAGCCCCTTCATCCGGTCGATCTGGATCGGTCGAGGTTCCGACGCCGGCATCCTGCGGGGAATGCCGGTGGTGACCGAACGGGGTCTTGTCGGTCGCGTGGTGGAGGTGTTTGCCACCGTCTCGCGCGTCCAGCTGATCATCGACCCCGAGGCTGCCGTCAACGTCGTCTTGCAGGACTCGCGGGCCGACGGGGTCACGATCGCCCAGCCCAACGGCGAGCTCTGGGTGGACCTGATCAGCCAGGAGGCCGAGGTCGTCGCGGAGGAGCTCGTCCTCACCTCCGGGCTCGGCGGCGGCTACCCGCCCGACATTCCGGTCGGACAGGTCATCAGTGTTCGCCGGCGGGATTTCGAGATCTTTCAGCAGGCCACAACCCAGCCCGTGGTCGACTTTGAACGACTGCAGGTCGTCCTCGTGATCACGAATTTCCCATCGCTGCCGTTCGAGGCCCCCTCGCCCTGACCTCCCATGGCCTACGTCGTCGGGATTCCTATCCTTGTTCTCCTGGCCATTATTCAGTCGGCGGTCCTCAGTCACATCGGCTTGCTCGACGGTCGGCCCGATCTGGTACTTCTGGCCGTCGTCGGCTGGTCGCTTACAGGCAGGTGGCGTGAGGCGATGGTCTGGGGCTTCCTGGGTGGATTGCTGCTCGATCTCCTCTCCGGCGTCCCGTTCGCCACCTCGGCCGTCGCCTTCGTGATCGTGGCGAGCTTCGCCTCGCTGCTCGAGGGCCGCTTCTGGGAGGCAAACCTCCTGATCCCATTGGGCGTGACCCTCGCTGGATCGTTTGTGTACCATGGTGTCGCTATCGGCGCCCTGCTGATCGCGGGCCGCCCGATCGACCTCGAGCTGGCCGCGACGCGTGTGATCCTCCCCAGCACGTTCTTGAACCTGGTCTTCTCGATCCCCGCCGCGCAACTCGCTGGAAGCCTGCACAGGAACCTCTTTCCCCCGGAGGTGGCCATCTGATGGAAGGCGCATCGGGCGGCAATCGCATCGTCCACTGGCGGGTGACCCTCCTGATGATCCTGGTCCCGCTGATTCTGGCGGTGTTCGTCGTCCGGCTCTTCCAGCTCCAGGTGGTGGAGGGTGAGGCCTACCGCACTCAGGCATACGAGAACCGGATCCGAGCAGTCAGCATCCAATCCCCGCGCGGCGTGGTCTACGACCGCAACGGTGTGCTCCTTGTGCGAAACGTGCCTCAATTCAATGTCACTATCACCCCCGCCCTGCTCCCCGATAGCCTGGCGGAGGTGGAGGCGATCTACCAGCGGATCTCCGAGCTAACAGGCGTTCCGGTGGATCTCCCCGGAGAGCCCGCCGCGCCCTGCGTGCCCGGGCGGGGAATCACCCAGCTCGTCGAGGAGGGCCTCACCAACCGGCCCTACGATGCCTGGCCGGTTGCGTGCGATATCGATCCAACCGTGGCGCGCGTTCTGCGCGAAGAACAGGTGGATTTGCCCGGAGTGAGCATCGAGGCCGTTCCCGTCCGCGAATACACCACCGGCTCACTCACGTCCGCATTGATCGGCTACCTGGGGCCCATCGCCGAGCAAGAGGTGGACTACTACACGGATCTCGGGTTTGTGGCTGCTCGCGACCGCGTGGGGTACGCCGGGGTGGAGTTCTCGTTTCAGAACGAGCTCGCCGGACGAAATGGGCAGAAGGATGTGGAAGTCGATGTGGCGGGGCAGATCCTGCGGGAGGTGGGCGAAATCGTCGCTCCGCAGCCCGGCAACAGCCTGCGGCTCACGATTGATGCCCGCCTCCAGGCCGCCGCCGAGACGGCGCTGCTCACGCGCATGGCCTTTCTCGACCGGTTCTCCGCCGAACGGCGCACCTCGATCGGCGCCGTCATCGCCATGAATCCGCAGACCGGCGAGATTCTCGCCATGGTCTCCACGCCCACCTACGAGAACAACCGACTGGCGCGCTTCATCCCGGAATACTACTACCGGCAACTCGAGGCCGACCCGGCCCACCCACTGATCAACCATGCGATCCAATCGCCCTTCCCTCCCGGCTCCACCTTCAAGCTGGTGACGGCCATCGGCGCGTTGAACGAGGGCGTCGTCACCCCGACGGAGCAGATCTTCGACCCGGGAACGATCACGATCGCCAACCGCTACTTCCCCAACGACCCTGGCCGCGCCAAGGAGTTCTTCTGCTGGCTGCGCGAGGGCCATGGGCAGGTGGACATGCTGCGTGGGATCTCCGTCTCCTGCAACGTCTACTTCTACATGGTCGGGGGCGGATACCCCGGCGAGGTGGAAGGCGACGGCCTGGGGATCGACCGCATCGGGATCTACGCCCGGGCGCTGGGATATGGGTCGGTGCTCGGGATTGATCTGCCCGGCGAGCACGCCGGCTTGATCCCCAGCCCCGATTGGAAGCGCATCACCCTGGGTGAATCCTGGTCGACCGGCGATACGTATAACGCCGCCACGGGTCAGGGATTTGTCCTTGCCACACCGTTGCAGGTGCTCACCTCGGTCGCCACCCTCGCCAACGGAGGTCGGGTGATGTGGCCTCACGTCGTCTCCGACGTCCTCGACGGCGAGGGGAATGTGGTGGAGCACTACGAACCTCGTGTCCTCTGGGATATCTCCGATGGCGTCATCACGCCCGGCACTCCGGACGTGGATGTGCAGCCGTGGGTCATTCAGCTCGTCCAGCAAGGGATGCGCCTCGTCGTCACCGAGGGCACGGCGGCGGATTACGCCCAACTGGAGAATATCTCCTCGGCAGGGAAGACGGGCACCGGCGAGTTTTGTGACGCGCAGGCGCTGGCGCGCGATCTGTGCATCCCCGGGCGTTGGCCCACCCACGCCTGGTACGCCGCCTACGCGCCGTTCGAAGACCCTGAAATCGCGGTCATCGCCTTTGTCTACAACGGCGGCGAAGGGGCCGTGACCTCCGGGCCGATCGTGCGCCAGGTGCTCGAGGCTTACTTCGCCCTCAAGGCGATTGACGCCAGCGCCGAATCCTAGCCGGCCCCGCCCGCAAGGCGATCGCTCCGAGGAGTTGGGTGGCTGCCAGGCAGGCGAGCGGTGGCGGCGCCAACCCCGGGGGTGGCGCGCTCGCTCGCCGCCACCTTTCCCCCATGCTATAATGCGCCTTTAAGGTGGCAAATGACGGCGCCCTTCACGATCAAGGGGATCCGCGACGGTTTGCTGATCACGCTCGGTGACGCGGAGTGGGAGGCGGCCCAGGCTGCACTGCTTCACTCGATCGACGATCAGGGTGACTTCTTCACCGGAGCCAGGGTCGCGTTGCAGGTGGGGGAGCGTGAGATGGGAGCCGCCGATCTTGGAGGTCTGCGTCGGGCGCTCGCCGATCGAGAGGTCCACCTCTGGGCGGTGCTCTCGGAGTCGGGCCAAACGCGCCAGTCTTCGGCAGATCTCGGGCTGGCCCTGGAGCTCGCCCGCAGCGCCGCCGAGGATGATCCTCAGATCGACACGCAACTGCTCGGCGACGAGGCGGTGCTCGTGCAGCGGACGCTGCGATCCGGCAATACGATCCGCCACCCCGGTCACGTCGTCGTCATCGGCGACGTGAATCCGGGGGCTGAGATCATCGCCGGGGGAGATGTGGTGGTGTGGGGACGGCTCCGGGGGGTGGTCCATGCCGGGGCCAAGGGCGATTCCGGCGCCGTCGTATGCGCCCTTGATCTCTCCCCCACGCAGCTCCGGATTGCGGACCAGATCGCCGTCTCGCCGGAGCGGAGCGGCGATCCACGCCCGGAGATGGCTCGCATCCGAGACGGGCAGCTGATCGCAGAACATTGGCCGGACGACCGGCGACGCTAGCCGGCGGACGATACGCGGAGCGCAGGTATGACAGCCAAGGTCGTGACGATCACCTCAGGCAAAGGCGGCGTGGGCAAGACGACGGCCGTGGCGAACATCGGCGTGGCGCTTGCCTCCCAGGGCAGCAAGGTCGTCTGCATCGACGGCGACATCGGGCTACGCAATCTCGACGTCATCATGGGCCTGGAGAACCGGATCGTGTATGACCTTGTCGACGTGGTCGAGGGGCGCTGCCGCCTCCGTCAGGCCATGATCAAAGACAAGCGCCATAACGAGCTCTATCTGATCCCAGCCGCGCAGACGCGGGATAAATCGGCCGTCTCTCCGCAGGATATGATCCGCCTGGCAGACGAGCTGCGCCCCGAGTTCGACTGGATTCTGATCGATTCCCCCGCCGGCATCGAACGCGGTTTCCGCAACGCGGTGGCGCCCGCCGACTTGATCCTGATCGTCACCAACCCCGAGGTCTCGGCGGTACGCGATGCCGACCGGATCATCGGCCTGATCGAGGCCGAGGAGAAGGGGCCGGCGAAGCTACTGGTCAACCGGTTCAAGCCGGAGATGGTGCGCAGGGGAGATATGCTGGCCACGGCGGATATCCTCGACGTCCTGGCGATTGAGCTGATCGGCGTCGTGCCCGAGGATGAGATTGTCCTGGTGGCCTCCAACCGCGGGAGCCCGGCGGTGCTGGAGGAGCGAAGCAAGGCGGGGAAAGCTTTCCGCAACATCGCCCGGCGCCTGGCCGGGGAACAGGTGCCGTTCGAGGTGTACGAAGCGCGCGATGGCTTTTTCGGCCGGCTCTCGCGCCTGGTTCGGCCTGGAGAGGGATAAGATGAGCTTCTTTGGCAATTGGATGGGCGGCCAGCGCCGGAGCGCCCGCGCCGCGAAAGAACGCCTCCAGCTCGTCCTAATCCACGATCGGGCCGATCTCTCGCCCGGAAAGCTGGAAGCCCTCAAGGACGACCTGATCGCCGTCCTCTCCCGTCATGTGGAGATCGATCGCCGCTCTGTGCAGGTCACCCTGACCAGCGACCGCGATCAGCAACGGCTGGTCGCCGATATTCCCCTCGCCCCGGCAAGGGTGAGGCGCAGGGAGAGCCTCACCTAGCGTATGCAGTCTTCTGCCCGAATCTGGCGCCACTTTGACGTCTGGCTGCTCGCCGTCGTCAGCATGCTGACGATCGCCGGCGTGGCGCTGATCCAATCGGCGATCGGCGGCAACGAAAACCTGGCCGAGCTGGTGCCGCGCCAGGCGGTCTACGCTGCGATCGGACTGGGCGTTGTCCTTGTCGTGGCCGCCGTCGACTACCGCCACTGGTCGGCTCTCACCCGACCCATCTACCTGGTGACGGTGGCCCTCCTCGGGCTGATCCTGGCCGCCGGCTTCGTGGGTTTCGGCTCGGCCCGGTGGTTCAACGTCGGGATTGCCTACGTCCAGCCGTCGGAAGTGGCGAAGATCGGCTTGATCCTCGTCCTCGCCGGCTATTTCTCCCGCCACCGGGAAGAGATCGGACGGGGCAGGACCATCGTCCGCAGCGTTCTCATTCTCAGCCTGCCCGCGGCGCTCGTCTTCCTCCAGCCGGATTTGAAGACCACCATCATCCTGGCGATCATCTGGTTTTCCCTGGCCTTCGCCGCCGGCCTGAGCGCCAAACATCTCGCCGTGTTGGCCACCGTCGCCCTGTTGGTTCCGGCACTCTCGTGGCCCATGCTCCAGGACTACCAGAGGGGCCGCATCATCCAGTTCCTCTTCCCGGATCCCAACGCCCAGTGGGGTGACACGTACAACGTAAACCAGGCCCGGATCGCCATCGGCTCGGGAGGCTGGTTCGGCGAAGGCTATGGTGCAGGGACGCAGGTGCAGCTGCGGTTTCTCAAGGTCCGGCACACCGACTTCATCTTCTCGGTTCTCTCGGAGGAGTTTGGCTTCGTCGGCGCCGTCATCGTGCTCTTGCTGTTGGCCTTCATCATCTTCCGCTGCTTGCGGGCAGCCAGGCTCTCGCGCGACACGTTCGGGTCGCTGATCTGTTACGGCGTGGCCGTCCTACTGATTCTGCAGATGTCGTTCAATGTGGCGATGAATCTGAATCTCTTTCCGGTCTCCGGCCTCACCCTTCCCTTTCTGAGCTATGGGGGATCCTCGCTTGTCGCCAACCTGCTGGGCATTGGGCTGGTGGAGAGCGTGAATCTCCGGCAGAAGCGGATCGAGTTCTGAGGGTGGACGGTGATCGGTGATCAGTGATCGGTGATCGGTGATCAGTGATCGGTGATCGGTGGCGCGTCCTCCCTCTTGGGGGGAGCGTCCATCGAGCATCGGATCACCGAGTCACCACGCAACGAGCAACCCAGCACCGTTGACCGGGATCCTCTGAGGACTCCGCATGAGCCAAGCCTCTCCCACCCGCGTGCGCTTTGCGCCCTCCCCCACCGGCAGATCCCACATGGGCAGCGCCCGCACCGCTCTCTACGATTTCCTCTATGCGCGCCGGACCGGGGGACGATTCATCCTCCGGATCGAGGACACCGATCGCAAACGCTTTGTCCCGGGCGCGGAGGAGGAGCTGATCGAGGGCCTGCATTGGCTCGGCCTCACCTGGGACGAAGGCCCCGACGTCGGCGGCCCCAGCGGGCCGTACAGGCAATCGGAAAGGGGCGAGCTCTACCAGGCGCATGCGGAAGACCTCGTCCGCAGGGGCCATGCCTACTACTGCTTCTGCTCTTCCGAACGCCTGGCGCAGGTCCGGCAGGAGCAGCAGAAGAAACGCCAGCCTCCGCGCTACGATGGGTTGTGCCGCGCCCTTTCCGAAGCCGAGGCCCGGAGGCGGGCCGATGCCGGCGAGCCCTACGTCATCCGCTTCCGCACGCCCCGCGAGGGGACCACCACCGCGGTAGACCTGCTGCGAGGGCCGATCCGCGTCGAGAACGCCACCATCGACGACTACATCTTGCTCAAGTCGGACAGGACGCCGGTCTACCACCTGGCGGCGATGGTCGACGACCACCTAATGGGGATCACCCATGTGCTGCGCAGCTCTGAATGGCTGCCCACCTTCCCCCTTCATGTCCTGGTGATTGAGGCCTTCGGGTGGGAGCAGCCGGTGTGGGTTCACCTTTCTGTGTTCCTCAGCCCGACCGGCAAGGGAAAGATGAGCAAGCGCCACAGTGGTGATCCCAAGCTCGGTGAGAAGTCGATCTACGTCATGGACCTCAAGGAGATGGGATACCTGCCGGAGGCCGTGGTCAACTGGATCGCGCTGATGGGCTGGGCCTATGACGACCGGGCTGAGTTCTTCACCATGCTGGATCTGATCGACAAGTTCGCCCTCGAGAAGCTCACTCCGAGCCCGGCCGCCATCAACTACTCCAAGCTCGACCATTTCAACGGCCTGCATATCCGCGCCCTCTCTCCGGATGAGCTCACGCTCCGCCTCGTGCCTTTCTTCGAAAGGGCGGGGCTTGCGGTGGATCCGGGCCGCCTCCGCCGGGTGGCTCCTCTGATCCAAGAGCGGATCCGAACGCTCGACGAGGCTGTCGAAATCGCGGGGTTCTTCTTCCGGCCCAGCGTCTCACCGACTGGGGCTCAGCTCGTCGGGAAAGGGCTCACGGCGCGGCAGTCGGCGGAGGCCGTACGGCGCGCGCTCAGCCTGCTCCTGGGGCTCCCCGAGATCACACCCGCCGCGGCCGAGCAGCCGCTGCGCGACCTGGCGGGGGAGATGGGCATCGAGGTCGGCCAGCTCTTTGGGATCCTTCGCATCGCGGTCACCGGGCAACCGGTCAGCCCTCCGCTGCTGGAAAGCATGGTGATTGTCGGCCGGGACGAAGTGCTGGGCCGCATTCAGCGCGCCGCAGACCTTCTGGAGGCCCGCGCCGGCGTGGAGTAGGCCCCCCACGCCCCAGCTGCCGCGGCCGCGGGCTTTTCCGTCTTTCGTTCCATTCTTGGCCGTGATCGTCCCCAGCAAGGCAATGTGATAGAATCCGTTGGCCACTGGGGGTTCGTCTAGCGGTAGGACAGCGGACTCTGGATCCGTATGCCGAGGTTCGAATCCTCGACCCCCAGCCATAGAGCGCCCGGCAGCCCGGGCGCTCCCGTCTTCCTCCATCGCTGATGTTCTTCGCTGCCGCCAGCCTTCTCGCAAGACCTCGCCCGGATTCAACCTGGTTGGCCGCCCGGGCCTCCGCCAGCCTTGAGGCCTTCGAAGTGACGCCATCCCATCGCTCAGATCCCCGATCCATCCTCAAGCCCTTTGACTGGGCGCTACTCGGCGAGGCGTGGAGGTGACCTTTCGTCACGCCTGCTGCCGTGCAATCGGAGGGCATCCGTCACCACGGCTTGTGACAGGTGTCACTTCTCCTGGCGCGGGCCGCGGCGCATCATATTCAGGGTTTTGAATATGGC
>DATEAV010000374.1:0-3477 GCA_035288185.1 Anaerolineales bacterium
AGGCCGCCCATGGCCTGGGACGGCGTGGCCACAACCAGAAACGGCGAAGACCCCCGGGTGCTTCCATGGAGCGCTCTTGACCCATGACCGAGAAACCCTGTTCCCGCATTCCTCGCCCGCTCCCGGCGACGCTTCCCTTGGAGAAATCGAAAGCCCCCGCCGCCCCTCTCGCTTCGGGCTTGTGAATCAATTCCCGAGTAGGTGCTCAAGATGCGTGTCTTGTGGAGAGAGCATCAGCACACGGCCCCTACCCCGTTCGGGCCGCGAAGCCCCCCGTTCGGGCCGCGAAGCCCCCCGTTCGGGCCGCGAGGCCCCCCGTTCGGGCCGCGAGCCCCGGCCCGCCGGGGCGAGACGGCCGGCCCGCCGGGGCGAGACGGCCCCCTGGCCCCTCCCCGGCGTGTGCCGGGCGCCCCCCATGTCCAAAGCAATCGACGGGGGAGGGGGAGGATCTTCAAGGATGGTAGGGGGCGGCTCGGCCGCCCCCTACCATCCTTGAATCTCTTTACCCCCCTCTCCGCATCGGTGCGACGTACGGTGAGAGGCACCTCAAGCGGAGAGGTCCCCTCGGCTTCGCCTCGGGGGGCTTCGCGCGGGCGGGGAGGTGAGGTTGACCGCACCGAGAGCATGAAGTCATGCCACCGCTCCAATTGGGCGAGCGTGTTCCCAGCACTCGATGCCGGCGCGATTCATTCACAAACTCTGCGCTCTAAGGACACCTGCCCACGTGTGCCTCCCGAAGGACATAGGGACGATGTGCGGCGCAGTGCAGGCAGACCGCACATCGTCCCGGTGGTGTTCCGGGAGGCCGTCTCGCCCCGGCGGGCCGGGGCTTCGCGGCCCGAACGGGGTGCTGGGTCTTCGAAGGACGGCGGGGGCCACAACAAAAGACGACGAAGAAACCGGGTTCCTCCACGGAGCACCCTCGACGCCTGGTCGAGGGTGATAAGAAACCCGGTTGCTAAGTTACCGATGCGCCCGGGAGAACTCTAGCTGGTCGTGAGATCCTGGGAGACGATACTGGGTACGTCGGGCACCCGATCCACCACGTAGTCCTTGACCTCGATCGCCGCATCGGCGCGCGCCTGGGTCAGCCATGCCTCGAACAGCGTCTCTGCGCCCTGTTGCAGCTGCAGCTCGCTCAAGGCCCGGATCTCATGTCCCATCACCTGGATCACCGCCCACCCGTCGGCCGTCTCGACCGGCCCCGCCACCTGCCCCACCGGGGTCTCGAAGACCACATCATCCATCTCCGGGCGCTCTCCGCGAAGGAACCATCCCAGATCGGCGCTCGATCCGCCCTCCGCTTCGGAGATCTCGTTCTCCAGCGTCTCCCAGGGCGTGCCCTCGTCGAGCCGTTCCAGGAGGGCGGCGGCAGCCTCTTCATCGGGGACGACGAGCTGTCGGGCCCAGACCTGATCCTGCTCCGCAGGCACTTCGGCCTGGAAGGCGGAGCGGAGCTCCTGTTGGTAGAGGGCAGCCTCGTAGCGCGCCCGATAGTCGGCCTCCGTCGCCTTGCCGTACTGCTCGATCAGATCGATCTCGCGCTCGTAGTCCACGAGGTAGGCCTCCCGGGTGTACGGGGTCGGCGTGGGCAGGGGTGTGCGGCTGGGGCCGGCGGTGATCGTCGGTTCGGGCGTCGGCGAGGGGCCCTCGGTGGGAGTGGCTGTCGGAGGCTCCGCGGTCGGGGTCGCCGGCGATCGAGTCGCTGTTGGGCCGGGCGTGGGCGTGCCGCCCGGGTAGAACCCGAAGCCGGCGGCGATCACGTTTTCCAATTCGTCCGGCGAGACGGCGATCCCCCGCCGAGCGGCCTCTTCTCGGACCAGCACTTCGTCCACTAAATCATTGACGACTCTCATCCCTAGCGTCTGCGGGCTGAGCTCACCCTCGATCTGCAGCAATTGCTGATCGATGAACGCCTGGAGCTCCGGATCGGAGCCGAAGAGATCGCGCATCTGCTGGGTGCGGCTATAGCGCGAGAGCAAGTCGAGCTGCAAGAGGCTCGCCCTGCCCTGGAACCGGGCCGTAGAGATCTCCACTCCGTTGACAACGGCCACCGGCTCCCCGGGCTCGATGATGCGCACGCGAATCACGCCATAGCCGATCAAGGCGAGGGCCACGGCGGCCGAGAGCAGTGTGCCTGTGAGGATCCAGCGACGCTGGATGCGCTCGCGCTCGACTCGCGCAAGGTGCTTCTTGGTCGTCAACGGGGCGGCGGGCTTTCGGCTCATGGGTGGGGATCTCCAGGCAGCGCGCAGCCGGCATCGGCCCACGCCTCGGCAGGAGCTTCGGGGCGCTTAACGCATGCGCGAGGCTGTGAACGGCAGCAGGGCGATGTGGCGGGCGCGTTTGACTGCCCTCGCCAGGATGCGCTGGTGACGGGCGCAGTTACCCGTCTGCCGGCGGGAGCGGATCCGCCCCTGCTCGGTGACGAAGCGCTTGATCAGGTCGATCTGCTTGTAGTCGATGTGCGTCGCCTTCTCGGCGCAAAACTGGCAGAGGCGCGGGGGCCGAATGAAGCGGCGGCGGCCGCCTGCCTCCTCGCCCGCTGCCCCGGGCTCGCTTTCCGCACCGTTGTCTCTCATGTCTCTGGCCAACTCATCCACTCCTGCGCCGACTCGCGGCGCCCGATTCTCGATCTGTGCCCGAGGCTACAAGGGAAACTCTTCTTCTTCCCCCGGGGCGGCCTCGAACTGCGGCCCCATACTCTCGCGGCGATCGCCGAGTATGATCATTTCCTTGGCCACCAGCTCGGTGGCGAAGTGTTTCTTGCCCTCCGGATCGTCCCACCGTCGCGTCTGCAGCCGGCCCTCAATGTACACCTGCTGCCCCTTCCGCAGATGCTGATTGCAGATCTCAGCCAGGCTTCCCCAGGCCACCACGTTGAACCACTCCGTTTCCTCGCGGCGCTCGCCGTCGGTTGTGTTCCAGGTTCGGGCGGTGGCCACGGTGAAGGTGGTCACCGGCCGGCCGGATGGGGTGTAGCGCATCTCGGGATCGCGGCCCAGGTGGCCGATGATCATCACCTTGTTGAGACCACGACTCATGCCTTGCTCCTTTCCGGATTGCGCCCGCGGTGGCTCAGGCCTCTTGCCCCAGGACGATCATGAAGCGCAGGATTTGCTCGCTCAGCCTGAGGTCGCGCTCGAGAGGCGTGCTGGCCTGCGGGGGAAGCTCGGCATGGAAGAAGTAGTAGTGGCCATCCATACGCTTCTTGATCGGATAGGCCAGGCGCCGTTTGCCCCAACGGTCCACCTTCACAACGCGGCCGCCGGCGGCCTCGATCCAGCCCTTCACTTTCTCCTCCAGGGCAGTCAGCGAGGCCTCGTCGAGGTCCGGATCGGTGATGTAAGCGACTTCATAGATGCGCAAAGGGGTCACCTCCTTTCCACGGGATTGCCCCCGCCTCGACGCCGGGCGGCGCGGGGGGAGCGGAAAGCGCGCCTGCCAGAGGCGCGCGGCGACGGGCGAAGTCTACCA
>DATEAV010000375.1:0-9398 GCA_035288185.1 Anaerolineales bacterium
CGCTCGAGTGCAGCCGGGGCCTGATCACGCAGTATCTCGCCCAGCAGCCCCACATCGCGGAAGCCAGCGGGGTCTCCAAGGACGTGGTGGCCGAAATCCAATCGATCCTTGGCTGGCCGGCAACTCGGGAGCAGATCGAGCAAGCCCAGCATCTGGTGTCCGATGAGCTGGTCCAGCGGATCACGGCCTCGGGAACGCCTGAGGAGGCGCGTGCCAAGGTGGATGAATATCGGCGACGGGGCGCCAGCTGCCCGATCCTGTACGACGTGTGCGGAGACCCCAAGCTGCTGATCGACACCTTCAGCCCAGGCTAGGCCCTGCCTCGCCGAGAGGGATCATAAGAGGACCACACATCGAATGCCGAAACCTACCACCCAGGGACCGACGGCGACCCGCGTGAAGCAACCCAACTCACGGCAATGCTTCGTCTGCGGGCTAGAGAACTCCTACGGGCTGCAGCTCGCCTTCTACGAGACGGCGGCTGGCGAGGTGGCGGCCGAGTATGCGGTCCCGGAGCGCTATCAGGGCTTCCCTGGAGTCGTCCACGGCGGTCTCGTTGCCGCGATGCTCGACGAGGCCGCGGGACGAGCGGCGATGACGGGCGACGAGGGGCGATTCATGGTCACGGCGAGGCTCGAGGTGTCCTATCGCCAGCCGGTACCGGTGGGGGCCCCGCTCCTCCTCACCGGCGCGCTGCTGCGGCGGCGCGGGCGCCTGGCCACGGCGAACGCAGAGCTCATTCTCCCCGACGGGACTCTCGCCGCTAACGCCGAGGTGCTGCTGGCCGATCTCCCCGGCCCCCGGGCAGGCTCCGAACAACTCGAAGGCCTCGGTTGGAAGGTGTACCCTGATTGAGGGCTCCGACGAGGCTGTGGCCGACGCCGGCGTGGCGAGCCGGTAGGGGTTGCCAGGAAAGGTTCCAGACCGACGATGACAGCCTTTGAATACCATCGACCTAAGAGCCTGGCCGAGGCGCTTGCCCTCCTGGGGAGAGGGAGGCCCCTCGCCGGAGGCACGTCTCTCACGGCCGAACGAGCGAGGGTGAGTGGCGTCGTCGACCTGCAGGGTCTTTCACTCGACTCGCTCGAGATCAAAGCGGGCGAAGTGATCGCCGGTGCCATGCTTACGCTGGAGGCCTTCGCGCAAGGCTGCGAGAGCGAGGCGCCTGCCCTCGCCGAGGCGGCGCGCCGGGAGGCGGCTCTCAACCTTCGGAATATGGCCACAGTGGCCGGGACGCTGGTCGCCGCCGATGGGCGGTCTCCGCTCGCCACAGTTCTGATTGCCGCCAAGGCCCAGTTGACGCTGGAGCCCGGAGCAGAAAGCGCCCCGCTGGATCGGCTCCTCGAGCGCCGAGAGGCGATGCTGGCGGGGAAGCTGATCGTAGCCGTCCGTATCCCACGGCCCGCATTCTTGAGCTATCTTCAGGTTGGCCGGTCTCCCGCCGATCTGCCGATGGTCTGCGCCGCGTTGGCGCGTGAGGAGAGGCCGTCAAAGTGGAGCGCTGCGCTGGGCGGGTTCGGCGCCCGGCCGGTCCTTCTCGAGGAGCTACCTCCGGACCCTGAATCCGCCGGGGTTGTTGCCCGCGAAGCCTACTCGGGGGCCGGTGATGCCTGGGCGACGGCGGAGTATCGGGCTGAGGTGGCGGCTATCTTGGTGCGCCGGCTGTTCCAGGAGGCGCAGGCGCGATGAACATCCGCCTCACCCTCAACAATCGTCCGGTATCGATCGACGTCCCGGCATCCAGCACGCTGCTCGAGGCGCTCCGACGCGCGCGTGGGCTGTTCGGTGTGAAGCACGGATGTGAGACGGGGGAATGTGGGGCGTGCACGGTGCTTTTCGATGGAAAGCCGGTCAATTCGTGCGTGATGCTGGCGGCTCAGGCTGACGGGCATCACCTCACGACCATCGAGGCCGTCGGCGAACATCCCCAGCAAGGTTGGCGCTTGACGGAGGGCCTGGACCCCATCCAGGAAGCGTTCGTTGAGACCGGGGCAATCCAGTGCGGCTATTGCACGCCGGCGATGATCCTGGCGGCGCGAGCGCTCCTGGAGAGGGAGGCGGACCCGACGGAGGAGATGGTGCGGGAGGCGCTCTCCGGCGTGCTCTGCCGGTGTACCGGTTACCTCAAGCCGGTCCAGGCCGTGCTTCGTGCTGCGGCCGTGCTGCGCGGGGAGGTGATCGAGCCGATCGAGGGGGCAGCGGTGCCGGCGCCGGAAGTCTTCACTCCTCCGCCGGGTGAGCCGGAGGAAGGGATTGGGCCGGGTCCTGAGGTCCTCACGCGCGCAGGGGTTCTGCCTCGGATGCAGGTGGCCACGCGCCTTCGACCCTGGTCTGCGGTTGGGAAGCCGGCCCGCAAGGTGGACGCGGTCAAGCTCGTGCAAGGTAAGCCCGCCTTCGCAGCCGACTTCGAGATGCGCGGCATGCTGGTGGCGAAAGTCCTGCACAGCCCTCACGCCCACGCCCAGATCCGCAGGATCGACGCCAGCCGTGCGAGGGCCTTCCCGGGCGTCGCCGCCGTGCTCACCTGGGAAAATCTCCCCCGGGTCGTCTATTCTACGGCCGGGCAATCAGACCCGATCCCCGGCCCTTTGGACACTTTCTCGCTGGATCGCAAAGTGCGTTTCGTCGGCGACCGGGTGGCGCTTGTGGCCGCCGAAACGGAGGAGATCGCCGACGAAGCGCTGAAGTTGATCGAGGTGGATTACGAGCCGCTGCCCGCCGTCCTCGATCCAGCGGCCGCCACCGCCGACTCGGCGCCCAGGATTCACGATGAAGCCGAGTACGTCAATTTCGCCGAATCGGATCCTTCCCGCAACCTGGCTGCCCGCATCCATATCGACATTGGTGATGTCGAGAAGGGATTGGCCGAGGCCGATCAGGTGATCGAAGGCGAGTATTGGGTGCCGAAGGTCCAGCAGGCTTCGATCGAGCCGCATGTGGTGATCACCTATTGGGACGAGGACGATCGGCTGGTGATCCGGACGAGCACGCAGGTGCCCTTCCACGTTCGCCGCCAGCTCTCTCCGGTTCTCGGGCTACCGCCGAAACGGATCCGCGTGATCAAGCCGCGGATCGGCGGAGGTTTCGGCGGCAAACAGGAAGTGCTCATCGAAGACGTCGCCGCCCACCTGACGATCGCCACGGGCCGGCCTGTTCGCTTTGAGTATTCGAGGGCCGAGGAGTTTGGGGCGGCGCGCTCGCGCCACCCGATGCGGCTCCGGATGCGGACCGGCGTGAAGAAGGATGGGACGATCACCGCCAACGAGATGGTGGCCCTCAGCGACACGGGGGCGTATGGCTGCCACGCGTTGACCGTGACCGGCAACACCGGCCACAAGGCGATGGCCCTGTACGTCGGTGATGGCCCCTACCGCCTCTCCCCGAACATTCGCTTCCACGCCGACGTCGTCTACACCAATACGCCTCCCTCCGGCGCCTACCGCGGCTACGGCGTCCCTCAGGGCTATTGGGCGGTGGAAAGACACATGGAGAAGGTCGCGCGCACGCTGGGAATCGATCCGCTGGCCTTCCGGCTGAAGAACGCGATCCGCTCCGGAGAGCTTCATCCGTTCAGCACCGCCTGGTCCGAGGGGCGTGAGCCACGGCCCGAGACAATCAACACCTGCGGGCTGGAGGATTGCGTCCACCAGGGCGCAGCGGCCGTGAAGTGGTTTGAGAAGTTGGGGAATCCGGCGTGGCACGCGGTGCCGGGAAAGCCGCATCTGCGGCGCGGGATCGGCGTCGCCACGGTCATGCAAGGGACTGCCATCCCGTATCTCGACATGGGCGGGGCGAGCCTGAAGATCAACGACGACGGCTCGTTCAACCTGCTCGTCGGAGCCACCGACCTGGGAACCGGCTCCGACACGGTGTTGGCTCAACAGGCGGCCGAGGTGCTGGGCGTCCCGGTGGACGATATCATCGTCTACTCCTCCGACACTGATTTCACCCCCTTCGATAAAGGGGCCTACGCCTCCAGCACCACCTACATCTCGGGCGCCGCGGTTGTGCGCGCTGCGGAGCAGGTGGCCGAGCGGATTCGCGCCCGGGCAGCGCGCATGCTGGCCCGGGAAGCGACGCCCGTGGAGGCGGGAGAGGTCGTGTTGGGCGAACGGCATGCCTGGGCACCCGACGGACGCTCCGTGAGCCTGGCCGAAGTGGCGCTCGACTCGCTCCACCATGCCGATCAGGAGCAGATCATGGCCGTGGCGTCGTATGTCTCGCCGGTCTCTCCGCCGCCGTTCGCGGCCCAGTTTGCCGAGGTGACGGTCGACATCGAAACGGGGGCCCTCACCGTGGACAGGCTGGTCATGGCTGTGGATTCGGGAGTGATCGTCAACCCGCTCACCGCCTCGGGACAGGTGGAAGGCGGGATGGCCCAGGCGTTGGGATACGCGGTCTGCGAGGAGATGCTCTACGACGAGAAAGGTCATCCGCGAGAGCTGAGCTTCCGTGACTACCACATCTTCGCCGCCCATGAGATGCCCGAGCTGGAAACCATCTTTGTCGAGACCGTCGAGCCCTCTCATCCCTTCGGGGTCAAAGCCGTGGCGGAGATTCCGATGGACGGCGTGGCGCCTGCGGTCGGAAACGCGGTCCTCGACGCCTGCGGTGCCGACGTCGTCCGCGCTCCGATCACACCGGAGAGAGTGTGGAGGGCGTTGAAGGGGAAGGGTGATTGGTGATCGGTGAACGGTGATCAGTGATTGGTGAACGGTGAACGGTGATCCGTGAACGGTGATCAGTGATCAGTGATCGGTAAACGGTGATCGGTGATCAGTGATGGGTGGATCAACCACCGAGTAACCGATCACCGAGTAACTTGTCGCCAAGTTCCCGATCACCAAGTAACCTACTACCGAGTAACCGATCACCGATCACCGACTAACCGATCATCTTCCTTAGTCTCCCATGCCCACGATCTACGTCTGCGGTCACGTCAATCCCGACACCGACGCCATCGCCTCCGCGATGGGCTATGCCTGGGTGCTGGCCCAGGGGAGCCAGGACGAAGTCGTCGCCGCCCGGGCCGGTTCGATCAACGCGCAGACGTCCTGGGCGCTTCATCGGCTTGGGCTCGAGGCGCCTGAGCTGCTCACCGACGCCTCGCCGCATTTCGAAAGCGTCAGCCGGCGGCTCGACACCGTCACTCCCGATCGACCGCTCAACGAGGCCTGGGTGATCGCCAACCGAACCGGCGGCGTCGCCCCCGTCGTGGAGGCGGATGGCAAGCCCTATGGGCTGATCAGCGGCCTGAGCTTCTTCGAATTCCTGAGCCGGCTGGTGGGGACACGGCCGGAAAAGCAGGAGATGCGTCTGGCGGAGTTCCTCGGCCTGCCCTGCCGGGATGCCGCCGACACGACCGTGCCGCGGTTTGCCCGCAGCGCCCGCATCCGGGATATGCTGCCGCGGGTGTTGCGCGAAGGGCGGGACGATTTCTGGGTGGTGGATGAGGGTGGGCGCTACTCGGGCATTTGCCGACGCGCCGATCTCTTGAATCCTCCGCGTCTCAAACTGGTTCTCGTCGATCACAACGAAGTGGGACAATCGCTCGGTTCGCTCGAGGAAGCCGAGCTGCTTGAAGTGCTCGACCATCATCGGCTGGGAAACGCGCCGACGCGCCTGCCGATCCGATTCCGGGTTGATCCAGTCGGCAGCACGAGCACGCTCGTCTCGGAGAGAATCGAAGAAGACGGGTTGAGCGCGCCGCCGGCGCTGGCCGGAATGCTCCTGGCTGGCCTCCTGGCCGACACTCTCGATCTCACCTCACCCACGACGACGGAGCGCGATCACAGCGCCAAGGCCCGCCTCTCGCGGTGGGCCTTCGTCGGGGGCAGCCCGCTCGAGGGAGAGAAGCCGGAGAGGTTTGCCCAGCTGCTCCTGGAGGCCGGGGCGGGCCTGGCCACCCGCGACCCGGACTCGGTCGTCGCCGGCGACCTGAAGGTCTATACGGCGGCCGGCAAGCGTTTCGCGATCTCGCAGGTCGAGGTCACCGACATGCTTGAAGTCGGCGACCGGCTCGGGCCGCTCGGTGAATCGCTCGAACGGCTCCGGGAGGAGAAGGGGCTCGACTTCGCCCTGCTCATGGTCACCGACATTGTGGACGGCTCAAGCCGGATCATCGCCCGCGGCGCGCCGGCCGCTCTCGAGGAGCTCCCCTATCCCCCCTTGCCGGACGGCTCTCTCGATGCCCGCGGCGTCGTCTCGCGCAAGAAGCAGCTGCTTCCTGCGGTGCTCGCTATTCTGGGGGTGTAGATGCCTCTGTATGAGCGTCTGGCCGAGGTGGAACGGCAAGGGGGCGAGGCGGCGCTGGCAACCGTTGTTCGTGTGCGCGGTTCGGTGCCACGCCAGGCCGGCAGCAAGATGATTGTCTATCCCGACGGCAGGATGGAGGGAACGGTGGGCGGCGGCGAGATGGAAGGCCGAGTGATCGAGGAGGCCGTGGCGGCCATCCGGGATGGCAAGCCGCGCTTGCTGCACTACACCCTCTCCGACCCGAAGCAAGGCGATCCGGGCGTCTGCGGCGGGGAAGTGGAGGTGTTTGTGGAACCCTTGCGCCCGAAGCCGACGATAATCGTTGTGGGAGGCGGCCACGTGGGGAACGCCGTGGCTCACCTAGCCCGCTGGCTTGGATTCCGCGTCGTGGTCTGCGACGACCGGCCGGAGTTTGCCACGCCGCAGGCCGTGCCCGAGGCCGACGCCTACCTCACCTGCGAACTCAAGGACCTGCCACAGCACGTGCCCATCGACCCGCAAACCTATCTGGTTCTCACCACGCGCAGCGTCTCGATCGATGTGCCCGGCCTGCCCGCGCTGCTCGCAACCCCGGCGGCCTACATCGGCGTGATCGGGTCACGGCGCCGCTGGGAAACCAGCGTCGAGGAGCTGCACAAGGCCGGCGTATCCGACCAGGACCTCGCCCGGGTCACGTCGCCGATGGGTTTGGAGATCCACGCCGAGACTCCGGAAGAGATCGCCGTGAGCATCCTCGGTGAGATCATCCGCCTGCGGCGGGGCGGGAGCGGGGAACCAATGCGGCATCTTCCGCATGACGGAAAGGCGCCCGTGTGACGGCTCCGGCGCCGGAGTAGCACAGGCGTGCCAAGGCCGATTCCTCTTGAGTGCGGCGAGACCTACCACGTCTTCAACCGCGGGAACAATCGGGAGGACATCTTCCTTGAAGAGACCAACTATCGCCACTTTCTGAACCTGTACGCGCATCATGTCGACCCCATCGCCGACACCTTTGCATATTGCCTGCTACGCAATCATTTTCACATCTTGCTTCGCATCAAAGGCGAGGAAGACCTGACAGGTCTTGGAGACCTGTCAGGTCTTGCGCGCGCGAGCCAGCGGTTCTCGAATCTGTTCAACGCCTATGCCAAGGCTGTCAACAAGGCATATCAGCGGACAGGGGCATTATTCCAGAGACCGTTCGGGCGGGTTCTCGTGACTTCCGAGGCACAATTCCAGTGGCTGGTCGTCTACATCCACAGGAATCCTGAGAGACACGGGCTCGTTGATCATTTCGAGCGGTGGCCCTATTCCTCGTATCATGGCCTCAAATCCCATGGCCCGACACGGTTGAATCGGGAGGAGGTGGTCACTAGGCTTGGCGGTCCGGGTGAATTTGAGCGGTTTCACCGGGCCCAGATTGATGAAGCGCGGCTGGGTCCGGTCATAGGCAGCGACTTCGACTGACACCAGTCAGGGCTACTGAGCCCCGGACGTCAAAGCCTTTTCCCTTGATAGCCCCCTTTCGCGCCTTTCGCGGCCTTTCGCGCCTTTCGTGGTCGAAAACGCCTCGCTGATGCTACAATCCACCCGCCATGTGGCAGACCTACCTTTCCCCGAAATCCCTGGATGAAGCCATCTCCACTCTGGGGCGGCAGGCTCCGGCAGCCCGGATCGTGGCCGGAGCCACCGACCTGATCCTGGAGCTGGAGCGGGGGGTCCGCTCCGGCGTCGAGACCCTGATCGACGTCACGCGCCTGGGCGGGCTGGACGGCGTTTCGCTAGACGGCGACGGCTGGCTCCATCTGGGCCCGCTGGTGACGCACAACCTGGCCGCCGGGTCGTCCCTGGTTGCAGCGCGCGCCTTCCCTCTGGCGCGAGCCTGCTGGGAGGTGGGGGCACCCCAGATCCGGAATCGCGGCACGATCGCCGGTAACCTGATCACAGCCTCGCCGGCTAACGACTCGATCACGCCGCTCATGGCCCTGGACGCGCAGATCACCTTGCGCTCGACCTCCGGCGAGTGCGTCGTGCCCTTGGACAAGTTCTATGTCGGCGTTCGGAAAACGGTGATGGCGCCGGATGAGATTCTGGCCGACATCGCCCTGCGGCCGCTTTCACCTGGAGACCGCGGCACTTTCGTGAAACTCGCCCTGCGCAGGGCTCAAGCCGTCTCAGTCGTCAACGTCGCAGTCGTGTTGCGATTCCACGGCGCCGAAGTGGCCGAAGCCCGCATCGCTCTGGGCGCCGTCGCCCCTACGGTGATCCGAGTGGAAGAGGCCGAGGCCAGCCTCCTGGGGCGCCGCCTGACGCACGCGGCGATGGAAGACGCGGCCGGCCGGGCGGCTGCGGCATCGCAGCCCATTGACGACCTGCGCGCCCCGGCGGACTATCGGGCCGAGATGGTCCGGGTCTGCACGTTACGGGCGCTGAAGGCGCTGGCGGCTGGTACGGAGCGGGCCGGCTTCCCCGAGCGCCCGGTGATGCTCTGGGAGAGCGGCAACGGCAGGCCGGGAACGAGCCTGCCTCGCAGCGCTCGGCACGATGGGAAGGCGCCGATCGAGACGACCGTGAACGGAAAGCGCTACACCTTCCATCGTGGCCACACGAAGACCCTGCTCAGGCTCCTGCGCGAGGAGGCCCTTCTCATCGGAACCAAGGAGGGCTGCGCGGAAGGCGAGTGCGGGGCGTGCACCGTGTTTCTGGACGGTATGGCCGTGATGGCGTGCATGGTCCCCGCGCCGCGGGCCCACGGGGCCGAGATTCTCACGATCGAGGGCCTGGCCAGGGGTGGCGCCCTTCATCCTGTGCAACAGGCATTCCTAGACGAGGGTGCCGTCCAGTGTGGCTACTGCACGCCTGGCTTCCTCATGTCGGCGGCGATGCTTCTCCGCGAACGGCCGCACCCTTCGCGGGACGAGATCGAGCAGGCACTTACGGGAAACCTCTGTCGCTGCACCGGGTATTACAAGATCATCTCGGCCGTTGAGAGGGCCGCGGCGCGCCTGCCAGCCTAGGCGGGGCGCCCGTGCCGTGGGCGGCGACGCCCTGGAAGGAGAACTGGGATGGGACGAGATAGCTGGCAGATGAGGCAGCACGAGCGGGAGCGGCAGGCTCGCAAGAGGGGAAACCCGGTGTGGCGAGGGGTGGGGTGCATCGCCATC
>DATEAV010000376.1:0-6783 GCA_035288185.1 Anaerolineales bacterium
CTACTCGGCGAGGCGTGGAGGTGACCTTTCGTCACGCCTGCTGCCGTGCAATCGGAGGGCATCCGTCACCACGGCTTGTGACAGGTGTCACTTCTCCTGGCGCGGGCCGCGGCGCATCATATTCAGGGTTTTGAATATGGCGAGTGACGGGATCCTCACGGTTCGGCCGGGTTTGCGTGAAGCAGTGGCTCGCCCCGTGCGCCTCCAGGAGGCGCGCATTGCACTTTTCTCCGGCAGCTGGCAGGGAGCCCTCGCGCCATGACCGAAACCAAGAACGAGGCCCCTCTCTCGTCAGGCATCCCTTCCAGGGATCCGGGGCGTTGCACGTGCGGGCGGGACCCATTTGCCGGTCTCCCACCGGAGGCCGTCCCCAAGCCAGGGGAAAGGAAGAGCGACTTGCGACAGGCCACCTGCCCAGCGTGTGGAATGTCTTATTGGACAAACCGCGACACGGATCTGTGCATCGAGTGCACGGGCAAGCCCCATCGCGGCGCGTAATGGGCCCGCGCCCCCAGGAGGCTGGGTTGGAGAAGACGCTGATCCTTGTTCTCGACGAACAAGAACTTCTCGAGCTGGTCCGGATTAGCGATGACGGCGACACCGCAGGCGCGCTGGCATTCGTCCGAAGGAACCTCGCGCCCAAGGCGCGAACTGCTCTCGAAGGGGGTTGAAGACCGATCTGGCCCCGCCCCGGTTCGGGCGCGAATCCGTGTTCCTGACCTGTGCCGTTGAAGCATGCGCCACGCCCGAGGTCTCCAGCCCCTCCAGGACCTCGTCGATCCCCCTGTTCTTGGTGAAGCCGGCGGCGCCCGACCCCCGAATGTTATAATCCGCGACGTGACGCCCAACGCCTGGAGAGAGGCTCTGGCGAGAACGCGGCAAGCAGCCCTCTCTCGAATCAGCGCCCTCTTCGGCGGATCTCAAATCCCTGCTGATTTCTGGGGCCAGCTTGAGTCGGCGCTTCTTCAGGCCGACATCGGCGCCGGGCTCACCGACCAGATCCTTCGAGACCTTCGGGAAGAAGCCCATCGGGAGGGATTCGACGGCCCCGCGGCAGGCAAACGTTTACGCTTTTCTCTTCTGAGCCGGCTGACGCCGCCCGATGGGGAGGCTCCGCCCGCACGGCCGTGGGTGACCATGCTGGTCGGAGTGAACGGCTCGGGGAAGACGACCGCGGCGGCCCGCCTGGCCTGGCGGTGGCAGCAGCAGGGAAAGCGCGTCCTGCTGGCCGGAGCCGACACCTATCGCGCCGCGGCCGGCGAGCAGCTTTCGGTGTGGGGGCAGCGATTGGGGATCGAGGTGATCGGCGGAGAACCGGGGGCCGACCCCGGGGCGGTCGTCTATTCAGCCCTGCAGGCGGCTCAATCGCGTGGCTTCGACGCCGTTGTCGTCGACACCTCAGGCAGGATGCATACACGTCATAATCTGATGGCCGAGCTGGGAAAAGTCGTCCGGGTCGCCGGGAAGGTCATTCCTGGCGCTCCGCATCAAGTTCTCCTCGTGCTCGACGCCACGACCGGTCAGAACGGGCTGGCCCAGGCGCGTGCGTTCACTCAATCGGTCGGGGTGAATGGCGTAGTCCTGGCCAAGCTCGACACGTCGGCCCGCGGCGGCGTGGCTCTGGCCGTGGCGGATCAACTCAAACTGCCCATCCTCTACGCAGGTCTCGGTGAGGGGCCGGAGGAGTTGGTCCCCTTTCATCCCGAGGCCTACGTCGAAGGCCTGTTGGCCGACTTGGAGTGAGCCTCCCGGGCGCGCCCTCGTTCGCGCTTTCGATGGCAGCATAGGTCCGATCATGGAAGATATCCTGGCGCAGCTTCAAGATTCTCGATCGCGACTCCAAGACCTTCTGGTGCGTCTTTGACTTGGCTGCCCAGGAGAAACGCCTCGCCGAGCTCGAGCGATCGTCCGAGGACCCGGCCTTGTGGAACGATCCGGAGAGGGCGCAGGAGACGATGCGCCAGCTCGCCCGGGTGCGGGAGGAAGTGCAGTCCTGGGCAGGCCTGAATCGGCGCCTGGCCGAGGCTCTCGAGCTCACCGACCTGGGAGATGAAGGGCTACGGGCAGAGATGGAGCTCGAGGCCGAGGCGATCCGGGCCGAGGTCGAGCGGCGAGAATTGGAGGCGCTCCTCTCGGGGCCGTACGATCGCGACAACGCCTTCCTCTCGATTCACGCCGGCGCCGGCGGCACCGACTCACAAGACTGGGCCTCCATGCTCCAACGTATGTACCTGCGCTGGGCCGAGGAGCGCGGCTACAAGGCGGAAATCCTCGATCAGGCTGAGGGCGAGGAAGCCGGGCTCAAGAGCGTGACGATGGCCGTCAACGGTGAGAACGCGTATGGCTATCTGCGCGCCGAAAAAGGGGTGCACCGCCTGGTGAGGCTATCTCCCTTCGATTCGGCCCATCGCCGCCACACCTCGTTTGCCCTGGTCGAAGCCTACCCGGAAGTCGAGCGCGACGACGAGATCAAGATCAACCCGGCCGATCTGCGCATCGACACCTTCCGATCGGCCGGCGCCGGCGGTCAGAACGTTCAGAAGAACGAGACGGCGATCCGGATCACCCACGTGCCGACCGGTATCGTTGTGACCTGCCAGAACGAGCGCTCGCAGACCCAGAACAGGGAAAACGCAATGCGGGTTCTCAGAGCGAGGCTCCTGGATCTACGCCGGCAGGAACAAGAGGAGGAAAGGGCCCGCTTGAAAGGCGAGCACGTCAAGGCGGAATGGGGCAGCCAGATTCGCTCCTATGTTCTACACCCCTATCAGCTGGTGAAGGATCACCGGACGGGCTTCGAGAGCTCCAACACAACCGCCGTGCTCAACGGGGCGATTGACGGTTTCATCGAAGCCTACTTGCGCTCCTCCATTGCGTCTCGGGCGTAGCGGCGCTCGGGTTGGATCCCGTCCTCGGTTCATCTCCTGGGCGGCTCTTCGGCTCTCGGCCCTGGATCGAAGGGCGCCGCCGAACTGCTCCTTGAGGGGGCATCAGCGCTCTGCTATAATCGCCCTGTTTGCTCCTGGGAGGGATGTCGTTCATGCAGGAACCACTGAACCTGGCGATGATCATTGTTTCAGCCGCGCTGATCGCGCTGATCCTGCTTCAGAGCCGCGGCGCCGGCCTGGGGGGGCTGAGCGGGGGCGATTACGGGGGAAGCGGATTCCACGTCCGGCGGGGCGTCGAGCGCCTGCTGTTCAACGTCACGATCGGCCTCAGCATCTTCTTCTTCGTCTTGGCTGTCCTGAACGTCATCCTCGTCGGGTAGAAACTCCAGCCGTCCTGCCCTCTTCTTTTCGGCCGAGGTCATGCGCCATATCCGCTGGCAACTGCTGATTGCGATCGGCGGGCTGATTCTTGTGGTCGGCCTACTCCTTGGTCAATCGCCCGACTCGGACTCGGCCGCTCCCCAGCCCGTGCGCGGTGGCACCTACAGCGAAGCCCTGGTCGGCTCTCTCGGACGCCTCAACCCCGTGCTCGACTATGCGAACCAGGCGGATCGTGACGTCGACCGGCTTCTCTTCTCGGGACTGGTCCGGTTCGATTCGCGCGGTCTTCCCACCCCCGATCTCGCCGAAGGCTGGTCGGTGTCGGCCGACGCCACCCTCTACACATTCAACCTGCGAGCCAATGCCGTGTGGCATGATGGCGAGCCGGTGACGACGGACGATGTGATCTACACCTTCTCCAAGCTGCAGGACCCCGCCTATCCGGGCCCGGTCGACGTCGCCCAAATGTGGCAGCAGATCCAGGTCATTCGCCTCGACAGCCGCACGGTCCAGTTCCAGCTCCCGGAGCCCTTTGCTCCATTCTTCGACTACCTCTCTTTGGGCTTGCTGCCCGATCACCTTCTGCGAGGGGTCTCGGCCGCCGACCTGGCCGATCACCCCTACAATCTCGAGCCCATCGGCACGGGTCCTTTCCGTTTCGAGGGCTACCTTCTCGAGGACGGCGAAGTGCGAGGTGTTCGCCTTGCCGCATTCGAGGATTACTATGGGGAAACACCCTACCTCGACCGCGTGGAGTTCCGCTACTATTCCGACGAGCGGGCAGCTCTCCAGGCCTACCGCGCAAGTGAGGTGCTTGGCATCTCATCGGTAGCGGATGAAATCCTCGCCGACGTCCTGGAGATCCCCAACCTGAACCTTCACACAGCCCCATTGCCGCGGCTGACCCTGGTCTTCCTGAACCTGAGGAACCAGGAAAGGCCCTTCCTCACCGAGAAGAAGGTTCGCCAGGCCTTGCTCCTGGCGGTCAATCGGCAGTGGATCATCGACCAGGTGCTCGGAGGGCAAGGGACGGTGGCCGCCGGGCCGATCCTGCCCTCCAGCTGGGCCTTCTCCGAAGGGATCGAACCCTGGCCGTTCTCTCCCGAGCAAGCGGGCGCGCTCCTCGACCAGGCCGGCTGGGTGCTTCCGGCCGGAGCGACGCCGGGGACGGCGGAGTACGTGCGGACGAACGAAGACGTCCCATTGGCGTTCGAGCTGCTCCACCCGGACGACTCGCGGCACACCCAGATCGCCCAGGCGCTTCAGGCCAGCTGGGCAGCCATCGGCGCCCAGGTGACACTGGTCCCGCTGGACGCCCAGGAGCTGCTCGACGCCCGCCTGGACCCGCGGGACTATGAAGCCGCCCTCACCGACCTGAACCTCACCCGCTCCCCCGATCCCGACCCCTACCCCTTCTGGCACGACTCCCAGGCGGAGACCGGCCAGAACTACGCAGGCTTCGAAGACCGCAACATCAGCATCTGGCTCGAGCAGGCGAGGATTACTCCCGACTTTGCCGAGCGCGCCCACCTCTACCAGAGCTTCCAGCACCGATTCCGCGATCAGGTGCCGGCGCTTCCGCTTTTCCACCCGGTCTACAGCTTCGCCATCGACTCTTCGGTGCAAGGCGTGACGATGGGGCCGGTGCTCGATCCCAGCGATCGCTTTGCATCCATCACCTCGTGGTATCTCCTGGTCCGCCGAGACCTCGAGCGCGTCCCCGATGCCACGCCATAACCGCGGGATCTCGAGGCCGCGCCCGCCCGTGGTATAATCGCCGGGCTTCATCCCCGGACTTCGAATCGAATACCGAAATCCCAGGAAGGTTTGCGCGTGGATACACCGGAAAACACCCTTCGGTCGCTGGCCGATATCAAGCCCAAGATGAGGCTTGAGGGCAAGGTGACAAAGATCGAGATGTTTGGCGTCTTCGTGGACGTGGGCCTCGATCACCCTGGCCTTGTCCATATCTCCAAGATTCGCAGCGAGCCGATCAATCGCATCGAAGACGTGCTCCAGCCCGGTCAGGTGGTGGAAGTGTGGGTGCAACGGGTCGATGTGAACGCGGGCCGGCTGGAGCTCACGATGATCCCTCCCATCCAGGTGGAGTGGAAAGACCTCAAGCCCGGGGTCCGGCTGAAGGGCAAGATCGTCCGGCTCGAGCCCTTCGGGGCGTTCGTCGAGATCGGGACCGATCGGCCGGGGCTGGTTCACGTCAGCGAGATGAGCGCCGAATACGTCCGAGATCCTGGCGAGATCGTCAAGGTCGGGGATGAGGTCGACGTGGCCGTGGTCGAACTGAACCCCAAGAAGCGACAAATACGCCTGACCATGAAGGTGTCCGAGCCTGAAGCGCCGCAGGAGGCGGAGGAGGCGCCGGAAGTCTCGATGACTCCGATGGAGCGTGCCCTCCGCCAGGCGATGGCGGAAGACACTTCTTCGGATCGCTCGACCGCCCGGCCAGGCCCGGCGCGTCCGTCGCGCGACGACCAGGAAGACATCATCTCCCGCACGCTGAAGAGCCGTATGCAAGCGTCATCCAGCGAGCGCAAGCCCTAGCCCCCCAAGGGAGCACGGGAACGGGACCCGCGCCTCCCCCTTCTTCGATCCCCATCTGATCTGCGCTGCGGTACAAAGCAGCCCCTTGGCCTCAGGCCGGTCAACCCCTGCCCAGGGAGCGACCGCCGTCCGTCCGTATCCGCCGACGTCCTGCAACAGCCCTTGCACTGATCGCAACTTTCCTTGCGGGCGGCCTCGGTCCACCGCTCGCCGCGCCCCGCCGGCTCGGGACGGTTGCTCGGCGATGTCAGCCTGAAGGCCGTTCTGAAACGAGTTACCCACTCGAAAGACGGGCTCAACGATCTTGCCATGTCAGACAGAGCCCGTCCTTCGGGCGAAACTTAGGCCCCGTTCGGGCCTTGAAGGGGACATCGCCCGGAAAAGGAACGGCCGGATGCCCTTCGACATCCGGCCGCGAAGCTCTCGGTTTTCTTGTCCTTGCGGCGATCCACGCGCACCGGCCTGCGTTCGGCTGCCCCCCTGCCCTATGTGAGAACCGGGGCTTCGACGGGGCTGGGCGCCAGGCTAAGGTTCCTCAGAGGGCCCTTTTGCCGAGTCGGGGTTGAGGCCCGGCCCTAGATCTCCTCTTCGTCCTCCATCCAGTTCTCTTCTTCCTCATCCTCGTCCCGGTAGAGGTCCTCGTCCTCTTCTTCCCACATCTCCTCGAGGTTCTCTTCGTCCCACTCCTCCTCCGCGGGAACGTCGTCGATGTGCGAGTAGGTCAGGCAGCCCTCGTCGGGATCGATCTCGACGGCGGCCGCCCCACAGTAGCCATCTTCCAGGAACACGCAATCGACGTACCGGCAGCGAATTCGAGGCATGGCCCAACCTCCGTTGGTCCCCGCGCTTTGTCCCAATGCCTATGGTGCAGCCGGGGTAGCCCGTCTCTCGTGCATCTCCGTCCACGAACGCCATGCCCACCCCTCCGCAGGGAGCCGGCGGCAATCGGTCACGA
>DATEAV010000377.1:0-7270 GCA_035288185.1 Anaerolineales bacterium
TCTCGAGCGCCTACTCGGGAATTGATTCACAAGCCCGAAGTGGGCAGGGGAAAGACGTCTTCACAAGTGCGACTCTCGCCGTAGAGGGCCTAGCCGGGCTTCGGCGGCCCTGCGGCTCAGACAGGTCGGACGCGGGGCAGGTCACCTTGTCATTTCAACGGAAAATGCCCTCACGAACGCCTTCTCAAGAACGCCGGTTGCGCTTCTTCAACCAGGTGATCTACGCGTCCATGGCGTCCGCCTACAACGCTCTTGACTGGTTGACCCTGGGTGCGTGGTGGCGGCTGGTACGCCGCGCGTTGAGGTACGTTCCGAGAGGGAGAGACGTTCTGGAAGTGGGCTTTGGGCCTGGAAAGCTGCACGCGCAGTTGGCCAAGACGGCCAGGTTGTGTGTCGGTGTCGATCTCGCTTGGGGAATGTGTCGCTTCACCCAGCTGCGTCTGCGCCGGGCTGGGCTGCCACTTCGCATCGTCCGTGGCAGCGTACTTGAGCTGCCCTGCCGCGCCGAGGTGTTCGACGTGGTCGTCACTACCTTCGCTTTCTCCGGTTTCCCCGACGGGATGAACGCCCTTCGGGAGATGACGCGCCTGACCAAACCCGGCGGCAGGGTTGTTATGGTCGACATCGGCCTGCCGCGCGATGGAAACCGCGCCGGGATGTTCTGGGCGCGCGTCTGGGAGAGGATGGGTGACTTCCTATATGATCAGGCGGCGATGATGCAGGCAGCTGGGTTGGAAGTGGTGACCTACGAGGAATTCGGCCCTGGTAACCACATTCGCGCCGTTGTTGGAGAGAAACGCTTCGACAAGTAGAGGCCTAAGAACAAGAACGCCTCACCGCTGGTGCCCCCACGGGGATTCGAACCCCGGTTTAGGCCTTGAAAGGGCCGCGTCCTGGTCCACTAGACGATGGGGGCGAAACGCGGGCGGATTGTACCACCCCTCGACCTGCGCGATCGGCAATCCCGCCTCACGTGGGCGCCCGTCCGATGTCGCAGCCCGATGCTGGCTTCGCTCGGCTCGTCCATCCGGCTTCGTCCGGGTTTTCCAACTGGGGCATGGCTCGAGTTGCGCGCCAACCGATCGGTAGACGAATGAGTAGTCCAGGGAGTTGCTGCGGCCTCCGCCTCGTCAAATAGCGTCGCGCGAAGAGTGACGAACTCCTGTCCAGTGAAATCGGCGAAGATCTGGTATTCGGAGCTTCTGGCATCTACCGAAGCGAGATAGGGCAGGGGATCGTAGTCGGCGCCTTCGAAATCCGAAGCCCGAACGGCCCCGATCGTGGCCGGAGCTCCGTCAGCGAACCAAGTCCGGCTGGATCTACAGGGAGCTGAGTGCCGCGCGATTGGGTAGGAGCGACGCCAAGCCGAGAGACCCGCCGGTGGGCGTGGCAGAGGGGCCGTGGAGCTCTCTATTGAGCGCCCGGCTTCCCACACCCAAGCCCGATGGTCGGCCGAGCAACTAGCAGCGGGCGTTCACCGCTTGGGCCTGCGTGCGCGAGGCCGCCCGCTGCGGTCGATACCCTCCTGGAAGTACGGTGGCACCGTCAGTGGGTAGATTGTGCACAGCCTGCGGTCGAGCATTCGGGTGCGCAGGCGCGGATCGATCTCGTCCATTCGGTCGGCCGTGGTGATGACGGTGGGGAGGGTGGCGTTGTAGCGGTGGTTGAAGAGCTGATAGAGCTTCTCGCGCACCCAGGGGGTGGTTGCCTGGGTGCCCAGATCGTCGAGCACGAGCAGGGGTGCGGTGCGAACGTCCTCGAACCGCCGATCGTAGGAGACGCTGCTTGTCGGGCTGAAAGTCGCCCGGAGGTGATCGAGCAGATCGGGCACGACGACGAACATCGCCGTGTGGCCCTGGCTGGCGCGGTAGTTGGCGATCGCCGCGGCCAGGTGGGTCTTACCGCTTGCGTAGGGTCCTGAGAACACGAGCCAGCCCTCGGGCGACTCGGCGAATCGACGAGCGGCGTCAAAGGCCTTTTCCAAGCTGCTCAGCTCGGTGGGAGGAAGCTTCTCGCCGCGCCGGAGGTTGAAGGTTCCGAAGGTCTGCTGTCGGTGTAGGGCGAGGGAGGAAAGCTCGGACTGGCTAGTGTCTTCCGCCGGGCGCCGGTAGTCCGGGGCGAGAATCCTCACGGCGGTCACGATCTCCGGGTCGAGGAGGCGCGAGCGGATCCTGCCCTCGATTTCTTCGAGGGCCAGGTTGGTAGTGACGACGGTGGGCAGGCGGTTGATGTAGCGATGGTTGAGGATCTGGAAGAGCTTTTCGCGCGCCCAGTCCGTGGCGTTCTGCGTTCCGAAGTCGTCCAGAACGAGAAGCGGCGCCTGCCGGACCTGATCGAAGCGCTCGTCGAAAGCGGTATCTTCGCCGGAATAGGCGGAGCGAAGAGAGTCGAGCAAATCTGGCACGGTGAGAAAAAGGGTGGGCACGCCGAGGCCGACGCACGCGTTGGCGATGGCCGCGGCGAGGTGAGTCTTGCCACAGCCGTATCCGCCGTGAATGAGAAGCCAGCCGTGAAGAGATTGGGCGTAGGCGGTGGCCTGGTTGAAGGCGCGCTCGAGAGAGGCCTTCTGTTCCTCCCCGAGCCCGAGCCGGCCGTGCGCCTCGAAGGTTTCGAACGTCATCTGCTGCAGCTCGTCGAGATGGCTGAGGCTGAAAAGGCGCTCCCGGATCCGGGCCCGGACGTCCGCCTGGCGGCAGGAGCACAGCTCGAGCTTCCCGAAATCCGGATGGCCCAGGGGCAGGTCGCGCCGAAGGTAGCCGAGGCCGTGGCAGAACGGGCAGTCGGGATCGCCGAGGAGGTCGGCCCCGGAGGCGGCCGTCTTCGGGCCCTCAGTGCTCGATGAAGTCGGCGAACTTGCCTTCGACGTAGCGGCGGCGAGCTTTTTCAGTGTCTCGGAGATCTTCTCGCTCATCCCTGCCTCGGGTGTGCCAATCCTCCAGGATCGCCTCGACGTAGCGCCACTTGCGGACGTTGTTCTCCACGGCGATGCGCAGGGCGTCTTCGATCCACGCCGAAGGGTAGGTTTCCTCGGCATCGCGCAGGGTCTCGGCGATCATGGGTGTGAGGGGGCCGATGTTCTGTTCGTAAAGGCGGAACACATTGGGCCGCTCAGCGGCGAGCTCGATCGGCGCGCCGCCCTCGCCTGCAGGGCGCCAGTCCCCTGCCTCGATCGCGGCGACTCCGGCGCGGCCCTTGGGCGAGTTGAGGAAATAGAGCGGGCCGAGGGGCTCGCCCGAGCGTGGCACGACCCGCACGAGCGTCCCGCGCGCCACCGCCCGCTCGAGGGCGTCGTCGAGAGCCGCCTGCGCCTGCCGGCCTTCCCCCTTCAGGCTCTCCAGGAGATCCTTGTCGGCGGCCATCTCCTCTCGCGTCAGGTAGCGAAATCTTCCTTCCTTGCGTCCCAGGGCCCAGAAGGCGTAGAGCGTGATCTTCAGCTCGACGAGAGAATCGATCGTCGGCAGAAGCTCGCTGAAGAACAGGTTGGGCACGGGGGTGGCCCGCTGCTTGCCTTCGGGGAACCCGGGAAAGCCAGGGGATCGCTTCATGGGTGGGGATCGTGCTCAGCCCGCCGGGACGGGCGTGTCGCGGCGGGCGGCGTTCTCAAACTTCGCCAGCTGCTTGCGGAAGACGAGCTCGACGCTCCCTACGGGCCCGTTGCGGTGCTTGGCGACGATGATCTCGGCGATGTTTTGCTTGAGCGTATCGCTCTCGTATTGATCCGGGCGATAGATAAACATGACCACATCGGAGTCTTGCTCGAGGCTGCCCGATTCGCGCAGATCAGAAAGCACCGGACGCTTGTCGGCCCGCAGCTCGACGGCGCGGGAAAGCTGGGCCGCGGCCAGCACCGGCACCTTGAGCTCGCGGGCGAGCACCTTCAGGTTGCGGGAGATATAGGACACTTCCTGAACACGGTTGTCCATGCGCGTGTCGCCGGTCATCAGCTGCAAGTAGTCGACGATCACCAGGTCGAGGCCGACCTCCATATGCAGCCGGCGGCACTTGGTGCGCAGCTGAAGCGGCGTGATGGCCGGCGTGTCGTCCAGGTAGATGTAGGTGTTGCTCAGGGTGCTGACGGCCTGGGTGAAGAGCGGCCATTCCTCGTCCTGGATGTCGCCCAGGCGGAGGCGCTGGGAGTCGATGGCCGTCTCCTGCGCCACGAGGCGCTGCACCAGCTGCTCATTCGACATCTCGAGCGAGAAGAGGGCGACGTGTTTCTTGTGAATCTGGCTGGCGTTCTTGGCGGCCGAGATGCAGAAACCCGATTTCCCCTGGCCCGGTCGCCCGGCGATGATCAGGAGATCGCTCGGCTGCATCCCACCCAGCAAACGGTCAAGATCGATGAAGCCGGTCGGGACGCCGACGGTCTCGTCGCGGTGGCGCGCCAGGTAGTCGACGCGGTCGTAGTACTCGCTCAACACTTGCTTGATCGGCTGCAGCTCGTGGGTGAGCCGCCGCTCACTCACCGCGAAGATCGCCTTCTCAGCCTCGTTGACTACCTCTTCGACCAGGGTATCGCTCTGGTAGGCCAGCCGGGCGACCTGGTTGGCGGCCTCGAGCAGGCGCCGCCGAGTGGCGCTCTCCTCCACCAGCCGGCCATAGGCCTCGGCGTGGAGCGACGTGGGCACGCTGTTGATCAGGGCGGTCAGATACGCCGGGCCGCCCACCTCAGACAGCCTCCCCTGCCGTTCGAGCTCCTCCGAGACCGTGAGCAGATCCACAGGTCGGCGCTGGTCATGCAATCCGGCGAAGGCCTCCCAGATCCAGCGGTTGCGGTGAAGAAAGAAATCCTCGGAGGCCAGGAAATGGGCGACGTCGTAGTAGACTTCCGGGTTGACGAGGATGGCGCCCAGGACGGCCTCTTCCGCTTCGCGTGAGAAGGGGAGGCCCTGGGAAGGGCGCCCATCGCCCGGCTCCGTCGGAGAGAAGGGAGGAATTTCGCTCATCTTCCTTTGGGATGGCGGGCCTGGCGGCCCGGCGGCGTGGAGCCCGCGCAGGGGCTCACTCGTCTGGTTCTGTGTCCGAAGTATCGATGTCGTCGAGGTCGAGCGTGTCGACGAAATCCTTGAAGACCTCAAGCCGCTGGTCTTCCCCGCCGCCCTCGGCGGGCTCCGAGCCCTCCACGTCCTTCTCGGGCTTGGTGGCCGCTTCGGTCATTACCGTCTCGTCGATGAAGATCGGCACGTGGACGCGCACGGCAAGAGCCAGGGCGTCGGAAGGACGGGAGTCGATTTCGAGCTCCCGCCCATTGAGGCGCATGACGATCCGGGCGTAGAACACATCGTCCCGGAGCTCAGTGATCTTGATCTGCAGGACTTCGGCGCCAAGCGACTGGATGACGTTGCGCAGCAGGTCGTGGGTAAGCGGGCGGGCGACTTCCATCTCCTGAAGACTGACGGTGATAGCCTCGGCCTCGAAGGGGCCGATCCAGATCGGAAGGAAACGCTCCGAATCGACATCCTTGAGGATGACAATGCGGTGCTGTGACATGAGGCTCACGCGAATGCTATCGATTGAGACCTCAACCATGCTCCGGCCTCCGGCCCCACCTCTCCCACGACCCTTCTGGCATTCTAACACACGGCGGGGCGGGTTGCCAACGGGCAGCCCCCGGGCGCGGCCGCCGGCGTCCGCATAGGGAGGCACACGATGCAGGCTTTCTTCGCACCACGAGGTGTTGTCATCATCGGCGCCTCGCTCAATCCTTCCAAACTGGGGTACGGCGCGGCTCGCAATCTGGTGGTCTCAGGCTACCTGGGCGCCATCCACTTCGTCAACCCCCGCGGCGGCCGCCTCTTCGACCGTCCCATCCAGCCGGATGTCGCCAGCGTCCCCGACCCAGTGGACCTGGCTATGATCCTGATCCCAGGGCCCTTGGTCCCTCAGGCGCTCGAAGAGTGCGGTCAGCGGGGGATCCGGGCGGCGATCGTCGGCTCGGGGGGATTTCGCGAAACGGGGGCCGAAGGTAAAGCCCTCGAAGATCGCTGCCGCGAGATCGCCCGCCGCCACCGAATGCGGATCCTGGGCCCCAATTGCATCGGGCTGCTCGATACCCACCTCCCGATCGACACCACCTTCCTCCCTCTGCCCGGGCCGATCCCCGGCGACATCGCGTTCCTATCTCACTCCGGCGCGATCTGTGAGGCCGTCATCGATTGGGCGCGGGGGCAAGGCTTCGGGCTCTCCCGGCTGGTGAGCCTGGGGAATCAAATGGATCTCACCGAGGCCGATCTTCTTGCTCCCACGGCCGCAGATCCGCACACACGGGTCATCGCCATGTACCTGGAGGGCGTCGGCGACGGGCCGGCCTTCATCCGAGAGGCCCGTAAGGTGATGCGGGAGAAGCCGGTCGTCGCCATCAAGGTGGGGCGCTCGCAGGCGGGCAGGGAGGCCGTGGCCTCCCACACGGGAGCCCTGGCTGGCCGTGATGCCGCCTACAGCGCGGCGTTTCGAAAGGCCGGGGTGATTCGGGCGGAGAGCAGTGAGGAGATGTTTGATTGGGCAAGGGCCCTGGCTTGGTGCCCGCTGCCTCGCGGCCGACGGATGGCGGTGCTCACCAACGCCGGCGGGCCTGGCGCGATCGCCGCCGACGCCCTCGAGGCGAACGGGCTCAGCCTGGCGGCCCTGAGTGACGTGACTCGAGCCGTGCTCCGAGAGCAATTGCCCCCTGCGGCCAGTGTGCGCAATCCCGTGGACGCCCTCGCCAGCGCCGGCCCGGCCGAGTTCGCCGGCTGCCTGGCGACTCTGCTCGCCGACGAGGGGGTGGACGGCGTTATGGTGATTCTGCCTCCTCCCCCGATGTCGACGGCGGCGGAGGTCGTGGGTGCGGTGATCCCGATGATCCGGTCGTCGCCGAAGCCGGTGGTGATCGCCTTGATGGGCGAGGATCTGATCATGCAGGCGGCGCGGCTCTGTCGCCAGGCCCGCGTCCCCGACTACCGCTTCCCGGAGCGGGCTGCCTCCTCTCTGGGAGCGCTCGTCATCCGGGCGGAACAACTGGTGGCTTCGGAGGCCGTCGCTGAGGCTGCGATGCGACCGCACAAGGAGGCCGCCCAGCGCATCCTGCGTGAGGCTGATCCAGGCGCGGATGGCTTTCTCAGTGCTACGGCGGCGACGGAGCTCCTTGCGGCATACGGCGCGCGGGTGCCCAAGCAGCGCCTGGCGCGCTCGCCCGCCGAAGCCGCAGCTGCGGCGAAGGAGATCGGGTATCCCGTGGCCCTCAAGGTGAGCTCGGCAGACATCCCGCACAAATCGGACGTCGGGGGCGTGG
>DATEAV010000378.1:0-2094 GCA_035288185.1 Anaerolineales bacterium
CATCTCCGGCCGAACCTCGCAATGCCCATCCGGCCGGACGCCGCCGCAGGGGCCGTTGCGCATCGCCTTGGGGCAGGCCATCGGGCACGTCATGCCTGTGCTGTGCAAGACGCACTGGCCGCACATTCTGCAGTCGAAGAGCGGTTCCTTGGTGAGGCGCTCTCCCAGGACGAAGGCCCGCTCGACAACCCCACCAGGGCGAAGCCAGCGGCGGAATGGAGCCAGCAACGCACGGGTTAGCCGGTAGGCGGTCTCGAGGGAACGAGGCCGATCCTGGAGGAACGACATGGGCCACAACGCCTTTTGCCCTGCCCTGCGTCCCTCCTCTCCTTTGTGGGGGAGAGACAGGGGGCCAGGGGATGGGTCAGGATCCTTCCATGCCCCCGTTGGCCGCCAGTTTCTGCAATCTCTCCGGCGGGTAGGCCTTCTCGATCTCCTGAGCCAGTTCGGCCGCGGCGGCTTCCGGCTCGCCTTCCCGTTCGACCGATTGGGAGGTGCGCCACTCCTCCAGGTAGGCGTCGCTCCCGGTCTTGCCCGCCCGCATGGCTGCCTCGTCGATCGCTTGCTGGAAGCGGTCGCTGAGCGGACGGGAGGCGCGCTTCCGGCCGACTCGAGCCCTCACCTGGCCAGGGATATCTCGCCAGTAGACGACTTCGCACGTAGTCTTCATGAGCCCATCAACTGCACCAGGCGCGTCTCGAGCGCGCCATACCCCACACGGATGGTTACCAGCGGAAGCCCGATCGCGGCCGCTGCGGCTTCCGCCTTGCGTCGCAAGACGGGATCGTCTCGCTGCGCCAGGTAGACGACACGCGTGTAGTTGGCGAAATACTCGCCTCGCAGCCCCGGATGGCGGTCGATTCCCAGCCCTTCGAGCACCAGATGATCAAACGAACCCACGAGATAGTCGGTCAGGAAGAACGTCCCCAGCGACTGGGCCATCAGGTTGTCGAAGCGGCCGTTGGCGTACATCTCGTAACAATGCGGCCCCGACACACGCTCCACCCCCTCCGCCTTCAGCAGAGCGTCGAGACCCCCGCCCGTCCCGCAGTCGCCGTACACCACGATGACTCGGCCATACAGGCTGCGCGCCTGCCGAATGCGCTTGAGCACGGCAGGCGGAATCCGGTCGGGCTCATTGTGAAGCAGAGAGGGGACTCCAAGCACATCCGCCTCCCAGCCATGCTTCTTTCGAAGCTCGAGTACCTCGCGCGCCAGGGCGCCGCAGGCAATCAGCGCGGTCTTCATCGGTTCCTTCCGGCCGGGCCCTCCGCCTCTTCCTTCATCAGTGCTTCGGCCATGGCCCGCAAGTGGGCCGGGGTGCTTCCACAGCAGGAGCCCACGATGCGCGCCCCGGCTCCGGCGACGGTCGTGGCATACTCGGCCATCTCGGCGGGGCCAGCCCCATAGACGGCGCGGCCCTTCTCCAGGCGCGGGATCCCGGCGTTGGCCTTGGCCACCAGGATGGCCTCCGGCGCCACGGCGCGCATCTTGCGCACCACGGCCTCGATTTCGTCGGGGCCGTTGCCGCAATTGCCGCCGATGGCGGAGGCGCCCCATCCCAGGAGAGCCTTCGCCGCATCCTCGGGCCTCACCCCCATCATGGTCCGGCCGCGGGTGTCGAACGTCATCGTCGTGATCAGCGGCACATCGCCCGCCGCCCGACGAACGCCCTCCATGGCTGCATGCACTTCCTCCAGATCCGACATTGTCTCGATCCAGAAGAGATCCACGCCGGCTTCGGCCAGGGCCGCGGCTTGCTCGGCAAAGCCCTCCACCGCCTCGGCGAACTCCATATCTCCCAAGGGCGCCAGGATGCGCCCGCTCGGGCCGATATCGCCGGCCACAAGGCCCAGGCCTCCCATCGCCTGCACGGCTTCTCGGGCCACGCGCGCGGCGGCGCGGTTGAGCTCGGGGACGCGGGCCTCGAGGTTGTGCAGGCCAAGGCGGAAGCGGTTGCCGCCGAAGGTGTTGGTGAGCAGGATGCGGGCACCTGCCTCCAGATACCCCTGATGGACGCCGCGCACCCGGTCGGGATGGTCGAGGTTCCAGCCCTCGGGCGGGTCGCCGAACTGCAGGCCGGCCTCAAACAGC
>DATEAV010000379.1:0-3190 GCA_035288185.1 Anaerolineales bacterium
GGGGCGGGTCCCCGGGCCGATCTCACGCCGGCAAGCAGCAAGGAGCCTGTAAGGTGCCCAAATGGGGAGGTCCCGCATAATCATATTGTCCGTAGGAACGACCATGGCCATCCACACCCTGCTCATCGACGATGACCCGGACCTGGCGGCAGTGATGCAAAGCCTCCTGCGCGGGCAGGATTTTGACCTGCATTCGGTCCTGACCGGCCACGAAGGGGTCGAGGCGTGTCGCAATGGCCAACCCGACGTCGTCATCCTCGATCTGCTGATGCCTGAGATGGACGGATGGGAAGTCTGCCAGAAGATCCGTGAGTTCTCAAACGTGCCGATCCTGATCCTCTCGGCCCTGGGCGCGCCCGGTTCGGTGGCGCGCGCCCTGGATGCCGGGGCGGACGACTATCTGATCAAACCGGTGCACGCCAGCCTGCTCGCCTCGCGACTGCGAACGCTCGTGCGGCGAGTAGTGTCGAAGGAACACGTGCGCGCGGCCTGACTCCCTCCTCCGGAGAAACCGCTGGTCTGGCAACCGCGTTTCGCTCTCCTCGCCGCCCACCATCTGGTGGGCGGTGAGGATTCTGGGGAGGACGGACCGGCCAAGGCCTCTTCGGCACCCCCACCCCTGACCCCTCCCCCGATGTGCGCGCACAGCTTCCGACAATCCTTTCGGGGGAGGGGAAACTCTCTGTAAAGGGGAAGGGGCTGCTTTGCAGCCCCTTCCCCTTTACGAAACCAAAACCCTCCCCCTGCAGAGCTCACTGTGAGCGAATCCCGACGGTGCAGGGGGAGGGCAGGGAGGGGGTTCGACGGGACGCGCAACAGGCGTGGACCTCAGCGCCCTGGACATATTTCTGAGACGCTCCCACCCTTACCCTCTCCCTCGGCCTAATGAGGCCGCACTAAGAGGGGTGATTGCCGAGGGGGCAGGGGGTGGGGGCCTTAGGCCTGCGCTGCAGGCCCACGTCACAGCGACGCTTGAACGATGCCCCCGTCAAGAAACAAGGCGTGCCCGTGGACGAACGAGGCGGACGGCGAGGCAAGCCAGGCCACCGTGCGCCCGTACTCCTCCACCGTCGCCAGGCGGCCGAGGGGCACGCTGCGGATGATATTCTCCGCCTCGCTCTCGGGCGTGGTGCCGTTGCGGCGGGCGCGGTCCTCGAAAAGATGGACGACGCGCTCGGTGGCCGTCCAGCCGGGGTGGATCGAATTCACCCGGATCCCCTTCGGCCCAAGTTCGTTGGCCAGCGACTTCATCAGCCCGACGACCGCCACCCGGACGGAATTCGAGAGCACCAGGTTGTCGATCGGTTGTTTGACGGAGTATGACTGGCTGGCCACGATGCTCCCCGATCGCTGCCGGACCATGTGAGGGACAACCGCATAACACAGGTAGACGCTGCTCATCAACGCCAGGCCAACGGCCGCCTCCCAGTCCTCGACCTTCAATTCGAGGAACGGGCCTGGTTTCGGACCACCGCCATTGATGATCAGGATATCGATCCGCCCGTAGGCCTCGACCGCCGCCGCCACGAATCGATCCACATCGGCCCGCTGTCCGATGTCCGCCTGCATCGCCATCACCGGTTGCCCGAACTTGCCCCGGAGTTCGTCGGCGGCCGTCTCGATGGCGGGTGTGTGCGAGCAGATCGCCAGGCGGGCTCCTTCCGCGGCGAAGGCCTCTGCGGCTGCGCGGCCAAGACCTCGCGAAGCGCCGGTGATGATCGCGACCTGATCGCGCAGTCCGAGATCCATGGTGAAAGCCTCCTGGAAAGAACCGGTGGAATGTGCGCGCAAGCACAGGTGCGGCGACGATGGCCGAGAAAGCCTGTCAGCCGGGGGTCTCCGTCGAGAGCGCCGATCGAACAGAGGCCAGCATCCCCGAGCTCGAGAAGGAAATCCGGTCGTCGGGATCCTCTAGACTTGCCAACAGGTCTTCAAGAACGGTCAAGGCCTCCCGGTAGACCGCCCGTGCCTCTTCGGTTCGACCGGCTGCGGAGAGGGCGCGTCCCTGCGCTGCCAGAGCTCGGGCGCGAGGGAAAGGGGTTCCGAGGTCGGCCCAGCCGGCGGCGGCAGAGCCATAGCCACTGGCGGCCTGGTCAACTTTGCCCTGCATAGCTGCCAGAACGGCGCGCGCCTCGGCCAGGCTTGGCTCGGCATCGGCCGGCTGAACCTGGGCCGTCAGCCGCTGAAGGCGGTCGACGCATGCCTCGGCAGCCGCTACGCCGGAGGCAGGTTCCGCCGTCTCCAGCCAGTGCAAGATCTCCAACAGCGCCGGGCTGCACGAGCCGTCGAAGAAGCTGACCGCATCCATTCGCTGTAGCATCCCCTCCACCGCCTCGCGGCCGGCTTCCGCCTCGCCGCTCAGCGCGCAGGCGCGGGCCAGTTGAGTCAGAAAGGGGATGACCGTCTGCAGCTCGTCATTGCGAAGGGCCGCCTCGAGGTCCGCCTCCAACAACGCGCGCGCCCGCGCCGGCTGGCCGAGGTCACTGAACATCCGGGCGAGGGTGGCGGCGTGCCAGATTCGAGTCAAGCCGGTGGCGGCGAGACCTGCATCGTCGAGGGCATGCTTCGCCGCCAGGGCGTCCTGCCACTCGCCCGTGAGCCAGAGGATCAGGACCAGTCTTTCCCGGGCGGCTGCCTCGAATCCCGAAGCATGGTAGCGGACCGTGAATTCGACCATGTCCTTGTAGGCCCCGCCCGCCTCCGCATAGCGGGCCAGGTTCAGGAAAATGTCTCCCAGGTTGATCTTCGCCCGAACGGCGTCGTGGATGAGTCCGGCGGCGATCGCCCGCTCGCCGCTCTCTCGAAGCATCGCCAGTCCCTCATCCGTCCGCCCGATTCCGGTGAGGCTTGAGCCGACGTTGTTGAGGGCATGAATGCGAACGGCTTCGGCGTCCATCTCGGCGGCGAGGGCGATGGCGCGCTCCCCCCAGTGCACCGACTGCTCATACTCGGAGGCCAGCATCAACATCTGCGACATCGAGCTGTAGGCCATCGCCAATTCGGCCGTCGGCGGACCGGCCTCGAGGATCTGCAGGGCCTCCTGGTAGTGCTGCATCGACTTTTCGCGATCGCCCGCCTCGTAGTAGAGCCGGCCCAGCCGCCGCTCCATCTCGCCGACCCGCACGCGATTGCCCAATTGCCGATAGAGATCGCGCGCGGCGCGGTAGGTGTCGCCCGTCCCGCCGCCGGC
>DATEAV010000380.1:0-2482 GCA_035288185.1 Anaerolineales bacterium
ATTCTGGCGAACGATAGCCTCAAGTCCCGCTCGTCTCCGCCGAAGCCTCGATCCGGTCGCCGAACCCGGGTGCCGGGGAGGGCCTCCACAATCTGGTCCACGAGCTGATCCTTCGTGCACGTGCCGGACTCGATCCCCAGGTTGAGCACCTGGCCTCGGATCTTCCGATCTGGGCATGCGAGCCCCGCGATCACCCCTTCGGCAATATCCCGGACGTGCACGAACGTCCTCGATTGGTCTCCATGGTAGATCTCGAGCTCGCCCCGCTCATAGGCCTGCTCCACGAACTGGTTGAAAAGCAGGTCAAACCTCATCCGCGGCGAGATCCCGAAGGCGGTCGCAAATCGGAAGACTAGTGTTGCGCAGGAGGCGCCGCGGGAATCTTCCTGCAGCGCGCGCTCGGCTTCCACCTTGCTCTCCGCGTAGAGGGAGAGCGGGTTGAGAGGGCCTTCCTCGCCGATCTCCTCGCCTTTCGGAGTGCGCCCGTAGACGCTGCTCGTGGATGCCAGGACGAAACGCTTCGCGCCCAGGCGCTCCGCCTCCGCGAAAACCGTTCGCACCGCCTCGACGTTCTGCCGCCACACGGCCTCACGGCCGGCGGCCTCGGCCACCGGGTGGCCGGCGATCGCGGCCAAGTGGACGACTGCCCGCACAGGCGGCGCCCCACGGCGGCTGGCCTCTTCCCCGCCTTCAGCGATCGGCCCGCGCCGCGAGACGTCTCCCCGCACGAAGTGGAAATGCGGCGAGGGAAGCCACATCACGAGCGACTCCCCCCCGAAGAGCAGCGAATCCACAACGGTCACCCAGTGCCCGCGTGTGAGCAAGGCTCCGACGAGCACCGAGCCGATGTAGCCGGCGCCCCCCGTCACCAGGATGTGCTGTGGACCAGGCAGCCCTTCCGCGCTCACGCTTCCTGGCCCTCCCGCAGAACGATCTTCTGACCTCGGATCTCAAGCAGGGCAACGTGCGGGCCCCGTCCGTCCTCGACCACCGGCATGCCTTGCTCCAGGCAGGTGAGCCGGCAGACGTCGGCGATGTCGCCATCCCCCCGGATGTGCACCGCGCGATATCCCTTCTCCCGCGCCCGGGCCAGCGCCCTCTGGGCGTCCTCGCGGGCTTGCCGATACAGCGCCATCGACCGCTCGACGTATTGCACGGTAAGCCGCGCCCGGAGAGAGATCCCCTCCGGCGTCAGAATGTAGCGAAGCTTCTTGCGTTCGGCCCGCTTGGCCTTCACGTAGCCCTTGGCGATCAGCCGCCGCAGATGCCAGTTGACGGTTCCCACCGCAACGCCCAGGCGTGTGGCCAGGCTGGCCTGCGTGGTGTCCGGGTCGCGCTCAATCTCCTCGAGCAGCCCAAGGTCGTGTTCGGTCACATCCTCGTGGACCATGCCGTCTCCATCCAAAATTCAGCGACTGAATTATAACCCGACCTAGCGCCGGGTCAAGCCCAACCCCGATCACACCTTCAGCCTAGGCCGACCTGACCTTCCGGGGCTCCCACGCCATTAGGCGGAGGCGGGTCACGGCGTCGGTCGCCTCGTCCCCGGTGAGAAACTCAGGGCGAACTCTCGGCCGTGCCTTCCGGAAGGCCTCCGGGTCGGCGGCCGTCGCCTCCCAGCCCACCCGAGCGAAATGGCGCCGGAAGTGGGTTTCGTAGTCACGGGGCCGCAGGCGGTTGAGGTGGCTGGGCGGGTCAAGCCATTGCTCCCAGACCGAAGGGCTGTGGCACAGCATCTCAAAAGGACGGCGGAAGTAGTGATCGCGCAGGTCGATGAAGTGCACCTGGCAGCCATTGGGCGTTGTGATGCTGGCCAACGCCGCGGCGACGGCGCCGACGTCCTCCAGGTGCTCGAACACCGACGACGAAAACACAAGGTCCACCGGCCTGCCGCCGGCCCTGGCATACTCCTCCACTGAGCCCGCTGTCACCGTGATCCACGAAGGGTCCGCCGCGACCCTGTCCCCATCGCGGCGCAGGAAGGGCGATCCGGCAGCCGCGGCCCGAAGGTTCGCACGCCGCGTCGGCACGGCGTATGGATCGCATAGGACCAGGTGCCCGGCCCCACGGCGGAGCAGCTCGACCGCCAGGCCGAACGAGCCGCCATACCCCAGGATCATCACCGCCGCGCCGTCGAGATGCCTTCCAAGAGAGGCGAGGACGTCCAGATAGCGCGCCGCCGCCTGCGCCGGCTCGCGGGTCTCGAGGCCGGATTCGACGCCGAGCTTCCGACGCAACAGCCATCGCATCAAGGGGGTGGGCACGACGCGACGCGCCGACCGGAGGAGGAGGTAGTCAAGCGGGATCACAGATCGCGCGTCTCAGGAGCCGACCGATATGCACCGGAGTTGCGATCGCAGCCAAGCCTCGAGCCCCTCACGGAGCCGCGCTCCCCGCCCCGGCGGCCGAACCGGAGGCGGATTGAGAGGCTTGCATCGGCTGCCTCGGACGCAAAAGCCAAACGCTCACTTCGTTGAGTATG
>DATEAV010000381.1:0-5053 GCA_035288185.1 Anaerolineales bacterium
GTGAGGGCAGCCGAGGGAAGCTTGTAGCAGGGGACATCAAACCGGGCCAGGAAATCGACCGAGGGCTCATCCCAGACGGAGGCAAACCACTGGATGCCGTTCTCCCTGCAGGTGCGGTCGATCTCGCCGTAATCCGCCTCCCCCAACTCCACCCGGTGACGGTATTCCAGGTAGGAGATATAGCCCCACGGGGTCTCGCGCATTTGGTCCCGTTGATCGGCCGGGACGCAAAGCTCGGGCGTACGCTTCTGCAGCTTCACCGCGTCGACTCCGGCGTGCAGGGCAGCGTCGATCAGGCGCCTGGCGATCCCCAGGTCCCCATTGTGATTGATCCCGATCTCCGCCACGATGAACGTGGGGTGCCCGTCTCCGACAACACGATCCCCGATCCGAATGGATCTAGCCATGAGTGCCTCGCTGCGCCTGCCTTTCCAGGAGGATATCGCACAGCTCCCTCACCGCCCCTCGACCACCTCGATTTCGCAACACGAGATCGGCGGCCAGCCGGGCCTTGGGGTGAGCGTCCGCCACGGCGACCGCGCACGCTGCGATCGGAAAGCACGCCAGGTCGTTGACATCGTTGCCGACGTAGACGACGCCCTCGGGCTGCGCGCCCCGCTCCTGCAGGAGCGCCGTGAGCGCCGGCCCCTTCTCGCGCACTCCCTGAACCGCCGGGATGCCGAGCTTCTTGCAGCGCGCCGCGACCACAGGATCCGTCTCCGTCGAGAGCACCACCACCTGCACCCCGCTCTCGAGAAGGCGAGCGATCCCCCACCCGTCTCCCCGATCCGCGGCCACCCATTCCCGTTCCTCCGCGTCCACCCACACCCTGTTGTCGGTGAGCACGCCGTCGAAATCCAGCACGAGCAGCTCGACGCGCTCCGGCAACGGGCGCGGGCCGGGACCCGGCTTCACGACCTCCAGCTCTCTCGAAGCCAGGAGCCATTCCGCCCGCTCAAGGTCGCGCGGGTTGTCGATGTCGACGGTGTAGCGCGGGTCGAGCACGAGTGGCAAGATGACATCCCCGCTCATCGACCCCTTTTCCAGGATGGTCGCGGCGCGGATGGCGTCGACGTGCCCGGTCTGCCAAAACGTCGATGGGAGGGACTGCCGGGGCCTGTTGTACGGCTCGTCGAGGCCGTCCTCCAGGAGGGGCTTCATCCGCCCGCTCTCTTCGATGCGCCACATCTTGTAGGGGTTCTGGCCGGAGGGCACCACTCCCCGCACCGAGTCCGCCTCCGGATGGGCAAGCAGGATCTCTACGGCCCGATCCACGCAGTCGGGGGGCCGGGCGGGCGAGGTGGGGCGGAGCTGCACGACGATCTCCGGCCGATACCCCTCGTGGCTCTCGAGCCAGGCGAGCGCGTGCTCGAAAACCGGCAGGTCGGGCGTCTCGTCGAGCGCCAGCGAGGCTGGGCGAAGGAAAGGCACCTCCGCTCCGTAGGCGCGGGCAGTGGCGGAGATTTCGGCGTCATCGGTCGAGACCAGCACACGGCCCACGGTCCGGGCCTTGAGTCCCGCGGCGATGCTGAAGGCCAGGAGCGGATGCCCGGCGAAAGGCATGATGTTCTTGCGGGGGATCGATTTCGAGCCCCCGCGAGCCGGGACAATCGCCAGGACGTCCGGCCGCCCTACCATGCCGTCCAGCCTCCATCCACAACCAGATTGGCCCCGGTCATGTAGGAAGAGGCGTCCGAGACCAGGAACAGCAGCGCCGAGCTCATTTCCTCTTTCTCCGCCATCCGGCCGAGCACCGTCCGGGCCGAGTAGCGCCGGACGAATTCCTCATCGTGACCGGCGAATACGCCGCCGGGCGTGAGTGTGTTCACGCGGATCCCCTTCCCGGCAAAGTAGGTCGCCAGATATCGGGTGAGCCCGATCACGGCGGCCTTCGCGACGGTGTAGGTGACCGGCTTGTATTCCGTCGGCCGGCCTTCGCGAGCGTAGAGCCGTTGATCCGGGCCCACCAATCCATACGTGGAGGAGATGTTGACGATCACCCCCCGCCCGGCGCTCAGCATCGAGCGGGAGACTGCCTGAGCGCAGAGGAACATCCCCGTGATGTTGACGGCCAGGGATTGCTGCCAGGCCTCGAGAGGCAACTCCTCGAACGAACTCGCGTGAGAGCCCGCGTGGGCAGCGTCGAACTTAGGATCGAGGGCGGCGTTGTTGACCAGGACATCGATCCGCCCAAACTCTGCAAGCGCGCTCTCGACCATTGCACGAACCGAGGCCTGATCGGCGACGTCTGTTCGGACGGCCAGCGACTTTACCCCGCTCGCCTTCGTGACGGCCCCGGCCAGGGTCTCGGCCGCAGGCCCGTCGATATCGGCCACGACCACCCGGGCGCCAGCGGCAGAGAGCGTGTGGCAGTAGCCGGCGCCGAGAAGCCCCGCGCCGCCGGTGACGATCGCCACTTGGCCTGAGAGGTCAAATCGCTGTTCCAGCGTCATTCCCATGATGCCGTCCTTCTCACCGTGTAGAGCTCCCAGCCATACGAGAAGGTCCGCCTATCCAGTAGCGGTTCATCAGCCTCGCAAAACCCACGGGCGGACATCAGCGGGCAGAGGAGCCGGATGAAGTTGACATTGTAAAGCTGAAGCTCTCTCTCGATCCGGCCCACGAGCACGCCCGACTCCGCCAGAAAACCCTCCAGTTGTCGGTTCCATTCACGAACACTGGGCTCGACAGCCCCCATGCGGACCGTCAACAGGGGTTGGTTCTCAACGATCGCCTCGAGGACGTAGGAGGGTCTCGCTCCCGCCACCTCCCCCGGCAATTCCTCCATGCGGACGTAGTCCACCCGGATGTCGGGGCGGCCATAGGTGTGGATCAGGTGGAGCCTGATCTGCTCGACATATTCCCCCGGGAACTGGAGATTGACGAGCAGTTCGCTCGAGGCGGGCAGGGTAGCGCTGACGAGCTGCAAGGCCTCAGCGTTCGCCTCGTCGACCATGATCTGTTGATTTGCGCTCGAGACGTTGTTAACCACGGAGAGGACCAGCAGGAGGCCTGCAAGTCCCAGGCAAAGCGCCGCGGTCATCCGCCTCCAGCCATCCGGGGATGGGAACCGGGACAGGATCTCGTCCGCCAGGTAGGCGGCAGCCACCGAAGCGCCCAGGGCAAATGGGAGCAGATAGTACTCCACCGTGTATACCCACGGGAGGTAGACGGCAACCCACCCTCCCATCCAGACCGCCGACGCCAGTAAGCCGGGATTCGTAAGAAACGCGCCGCGCGACAGCGAGAAAAGCGCCCCGCCGAGGATCAGAGGCCCGAGGTAGCCGAAGTCGCGCAGACTCCATCCGGTCCAGCGTATCGCAGATGCCAGCAGCCTCTGCCCTTCCAGGAGGTAGTTGCCCGCGTAGGCGTCCTCTGGCAGCCCAAACGTGGAGAAGCGATTGCGGAGGACGAAGAAGGCAATGCCGGCCAGCGCAGAGGCCAGAAGAAGTGCGGCCGGTCGATTCATGTCGGTGGGCCCCCGACGAAACCGCCGCCATGCCCACGCCGCGCCAAGCCAGATCGCACTGATCGGCACGATCACGAGCGAGGTTTCCTTCGTGAGATCAGCCAGGAGGAGTAACAGGGCGGCCACCAGGAATACGCCGATTCCAAGCACTCTTGTCCTAGGCCGGGGAGGACGTAGAAGGAGAACCAGCGTCCCTGTGATCAAGGAGAGCTGAAGCGGCTCGGGCTTGGAGAGCGTCAGGTAACTCTCAACCACGGGGCCGGCAAGCACGAAGAGCAGCCCGGTGAGGAACGAGCGCCTCGGCGTCGCCCCGCCCGACCGAACCAGGTAGATGAGCCCCGCCGTCGTCGCCGCGAAGAGGACGGCGTTGCCCACAAAGAACCAGAAGGGGTTTGGGCCTGCCAGACGGTAGAGGACAGCATAGTAGAGCCAGTACACCGGCCTGGAGCGCGCCGCGCCTGGCTCCCACAGCATATCGAGATCGCCGGCACCGACCTGGCGCACGACGGAAATGGTGTAGCCATCGTCGAAGAGGCCAAACTGAGGCGAAAGGAGACGCGGCAGCAGAATGCCGACTGCCAGCAGGACGGGCGAATACGCCACCCACCGCTCCCACCGCAGCCGTCCCGCCGCGGGCCCAGCGGCGAGGGCCTTCACGCGTTGCCTCCGTTGGGCGTCTTGAGAGCGAGCGACCCCCTTGCGGAGGTCAGGGCCTGGTGCGCGATCTCAAGCGCCTTCACGCCGTCGTCCAGGGTCACCATCGGCTGCGCCTCCCCTTGCACTACGTCGATGAAGTGGCGCATCTCGTCCACGAACATCGAATTGCGCTCGAATCCATCCGGCGGGGTGATCACTTTCCAGGCGCCCAAATCCGGGGCCCACCAGCGTGCGGTGCCATCGGTGTTGTCCCAGCGGATGGTCCCGCCCCTTCCGACGATCTCCAGCCGGTGGCTCGCGGGCCGCTGAAGGTAGTCGAGATGAACGCTTCCCAGAGCGCCCGAGGAGAAGGCCAGCGTGATTTGCGCCGTGTCCTCGACGTCCAATCCAAGATCCCCGAGAGCCCCGGCCGCGGCGGATACATGTCTGACCTCACCGAGAAGCCAGCGCAAGTAGTCGAAGGGGTGGCAGTGGGTGAGAATCACGCCGCCGCCTAGATCGGCGCGCGCGGCGTAGGAACTGTGGAAATCCTCCCAGGGATGCCAGTCGGGCAGGTACTCTCCCCAGTGGACCCCGGCGTAGACCGGCTGGCCGATGGCCCCGGCGTCCAAGAGACGTTTCACTTCCTTCAACCCGGGGTGATAGCGGAACTGGAAACCCACAAGGACGCGCGATCCGGCCTGACGGACGGCCTCGAGAAGCTCGTCGACCCGCTGCATCGAGTGGGAGAGCGGTTTCTCGATCAGGAGATGGCACCCGGCCCGGGCTGCGGGAATGGCGATATCGAGATGGAGCGACGTCGGGTTGGCGATGATCACCGCGTCGGGCTTCCCGCGAAGCAGGGCGGCTGAGATCTCCCGCTCGACGGGCAGCCCGGCGAGCTCCTGCTCCGGCAGAGTGGATTTCCCGGTGCGAAGCAGGACGATG
>DATEAV010000382.1:0-2661 GCA_035288185.1 Anaerolineales bacterium
CGGGACAATGGCCTGGCTTCGCGAACGGATGCCGGGAGCGCACTTTGTCTACCTGATCGGATCGGATTCGCTGCGCGATCTCCCGGCGTGGCACACCCCGAGTGAGTTCCTCAGCGCCTGCGCGGCCTTGGGCTTGATGCACAGGCCGGGGGCTAAGGTCGATCTGGCTGCCTTGGAGACTCAGATCCCCGGGCTGGCGGAGAAGGTTCGCATCTTCGAGGCGCCTCTCGTCGGCGTCTCCGGGCGCGACATTCGCGAGCGTGTGCGCACGGGAGCCCCCTACCGCTATCTTGTCCCCCAGGCCGTGGCCGAAATCATCCTCGAAGAGCGGCTCTACCGGTGAGCCTGCTTCGCGATCGTTCCTTCCTCGCCGCCTCGCTGGCGCATTTTTCCGTTGATCTTCTCAATGCCCAGCGCCCCGTGCTGCTCACGGTCCTGAGCGTCCCCCTTGGCCTGACCAACAGCCTAATCGGCCTGGTGAGCATGCTCTACACCTTCGCCGGCTCACTCTCTCAGCCGGTCTTCGGCTGGCTCGCCGACCGATTTGGCGGGCGGCGCCTCGCTTTCTGGGGCATCATCTGGATGGCGGCGCTCTTCGCCCTCGCCCTGAGCGCGCCCGGGCCGGCGTCGCTGGCGCTCCTCGTCCTGGCAGCCTTCGGGTCGGGCGCCTTTCATCCCGCCGGGACGGTGGAGGCCACGGAGATTGGCAGGATCCGGGTCGGCGGCCGGCAGGCCACCGCCGCGGCGACGTTCATTCTCTTCGGTCAGGTGGGCTACTCGATCGGTCCCGCTCTGGGCGGGTTGCTCATCGATCGTTGGGGAACTTCGGGGCTTTTCCTTATCCTCCCGATAGCGTTAGTCGCCGGGCCCGCCATTGCCCGCAACTTCTCGGTGCCGCCCACCGACGTGAACGCCGACCCTTCTCCGGCAGATCATTCCCCGCGCGTCCCGGTGGGGGCGTTGTCGTTTCTCGCCCTGGCCGGGCTCGCCGCGCTGCGATCCTGGGCGCAAACCAACATGATCACGTTCTTGCCCAAGTTCTATAGCGACCTGGGATTCTCACCGGCGTATTACGGCGTGATCGCGGCCCTCTTCATGGGCGGCTCGGCCCTGGGCGGCGTCGCGGGCGGCTGGCTGGGCGATCGCACAAGCAAGCGAAATGTCATCCTGTGGAGCCTCCTCGTCGCAGGAATCCCGCTCGCCCTCTTCCCCTCGCTCTCAGCCAGCCCTTGGGCGCTGTTGCTCTCGGCCGCCTCCGGCGCCCTCACCGGCGCCTCGAATGGGATCACCGTCGTCCTCGCCCAAAGGATGATGCCGGGCCGCCTCGGCGCGGCCTCAGGCCTTGTCCTCGGTTACACGTTTGCCAGCGGCTCCGTCGGGACCTGGCTGAGTGGGCTTCAAGCGGATCGGGCAGGCTTCGATGCCGTCTTCCTGACGACCGCCGGGATCACGATCCTCGCGGGCCTTCTGGCCCTCGGCCTCCGCGAAGCCCCGGACTGAATCCCGGAACGACACGCCCGCGTCCTTTCTCCCTACCGTCGGATGGGTGATACCATCCAAGGAACGCGCGGGCCAGCCGTCGATCCGGGACCTTTCTGCTTGGGGGTATCCAGGGCCGAGGGGGCGGCCCTCCTGCGGCTTGTGGTTACACTTCCGGGAGCACCCTTCGGGAGCGCCGGTGTAAGCGTCGCTCCTTCAGGACTTGATGTGGCAAGTCCGGAATGTCACTCCCAATCGGGGGCCGCGTGATTGCCCGAGCCTCTCTTCTTAACGTCAACATGGCTAGGAACGAGATCCTCACCGCACCTCCCGTAAGGACACCGGGACGGTGTGCGGTTCGGTGCAGGTGTCGGCCTCCGAGGTCTTGGAGTCGGCGACCTTCCGGAAAAGGGCCTCAGAGCCTGTGAACTAATGCCCAATCGACCGACCAGGACTCTTCTCCTCGGCTGGCGCGTGCCCAATGGCCCCCACCCCTAACCCCTCCCCCGGCAGTTGCTCCCATTGCCCGGGCGATGAGGATCGGCCGGGGGAGGGGAGGTTACCTAAGGAGGCAAGGGGCGGCTCTGCCGCCCCTTGCCTCCTTAGACCTTCATCCCCCTCTCCGCTTTCGCGAAAACGCGCGGGGAATCGTGACAAGAGGAGAGGGGGCAGGGGGCCGTCTCGCCCCCCGTCCGGGCCGGCGACCTGCGGGCGCCAGCCCGCGGGGCGAACGGCCGGCGGGCCGCATCGTCCCGACCCAGCACCCACCTGCACCGCACCTGCAGTGCGCTGCAGGTGCAGGTGTGCGGTTCTGGGCACTCAGTGCCCGTGCCCGTAGGGCAGGTGTGTCCTTCGGGAGGGCGTTGCGGCCCGAAGGGGTGCAGGTGTCGCGCCTCCCGCCTTGCGATGGCATCTCGAGCAGATTAGGACGGCGCTCACAGCCTGGGGACCAATGCCACATCGACCGACGAGACCCACCAGGCGACACTAATCCTTAACGTCATCCTGAGGGGCGACCTTCGGAAGAACGGCCTCAGGATGACGTTCACCAAGGCGGAGCTTGCAGGTCGGCAGTGTGGTGGCGTGTTGCCGCTCACAAAGTAAGGCGGAGCGTCACGATCTCGTGCGGGCGCGCCGTCACGCGCATGCGCCGTCCATCTTCCACCGAGAGGGCATCACCCG
>DATEAV010000383.1:0-6187 GCA_035288185.1 Anaerolineales bacterium
CCCCGCCACACCCCTTTCCTCCTATCTTTCCCGTATTGGTGGGTGCGGCGCCGGCTCATACGGACAGGGAGGGCGGTATGGGGGACAGTCCACGGACACCTCGCTACCTCATCCGCGATCTGCCGATCATGGATCGCCCGCGAGAGCGCCTGGCGGCGCTCGGCCCGCGGGCGCTCACCGAGGCGGAGCTGATCGCCATCTTGCTTCGGACCGGCACCCGCGGATTGAGCGCTCTTCAACTGGCCCAAGCTCTTCTCGCTGAAGCCCACGGCCTCTCCGGGCTCCAGGCGATGCCTTTCCACGAACTGTGCGGCCGGCCGGGCCTCGGGCCGGCAAAGGCGGCCCAAGTGCTGGCCGCCGTCGAGCTGGGCCGGCGCTTTGCCAGCGCCCGCCCTGGCGACCGCCCTGCCATCAAGTCCCCTGAAGAGGCCGCCGGCCTCCTCCAATACGAGATGAGCATGCTCGAGCAGGAGACGATGCGGGTGATCCTGCTCGATACGCGCAACCGCGTGATCCGCGACCCGATGGTCTACCAGGGCTCGCTGAATGCCTCTGTTGTGCGGGTGGGGGAGCTCTTCCGCGAGGCCGTCCGCGCCAACGCCGCCGCCCTGATCGTGGCCCACAACCATCCGAGCGGCGACCCCACACCCAGCCCGGAGGACGTCGCCATGACCCGGACTCTGGTGGAGGCCGGCCGCATCCTCGACATCGAGGTCCTCGACCATCTGGTCATCGGCAAAGGGCGCTGGGTCTCCCTCAAGGCCCAGGGCCTTGGCTTCCCCTAGCGGCTGGCACTATCCATGCAACGCCCTGGTCGGATTGGGTTCGATTCCTCCGCCGAAAGGGCTGTTGTATGGAGTTCCAGATCCTGCTCCTGCCGCGCGCTGAGTATTGGTCGTGGGTTCGCGCCTGCAAAGAGTATGTGATTGCCTACGGGATCAGCCTGACGCCGGATCCCGCCACGGCGGCCAACTACATGGCGCCGCGGCAGGTGGTGAGCTATCCTGCCGTCGCCGACGGCTACCCCGACCTGGGCGACCCCTACGCCTGGTTCCTTGCGAATCACCCGGAGATCCGCCTCGACCCGATCGAGGTGGCCACGCCCGACGATCTTAACCGGGAGCTTCGCACTCGCGTGGAGACGGAAGATCGCTTCGGCCTCCAGCGCCGGCCGTTCATGCTGCGCTGGCCCACCGACTACCCTGTCGTCACACAGCGCTTCGGAGCCAACCCGCAGATCTACAGCCGATGGGGCCTCCCCGGCCACGAAGGGCTCGACATCCGAGCGCTGAACAACACCAATGTCTACTGCTGCGCCGATGGAACGGTGTATGAGGTGCACACAAACGGCGGCAACCATCCTTACGGAATCCACGTCCGCGTGCAGCACCGCAGCGGGTATCGGACCGTCTACGCCCACCTTGCGCGCGCCATGGTGGCACAGGGCGAGATCGTTACGGCCGGTCAGGTGATCGGGAAGGCGGATTCCACGGGCAACTCCTCCGGGCCTCACCTCCATCTCACCCTCAAGCGCGACGGAGCCACCGAGCGGAGGGAGACGCGCTACCCGAAGGACATCATCGACCCTACGGCCCTCATGCTCTGGCCGGAGGAAGATCGGCAAGCGCATTCGAAGGGCGTAGCCGCGATTCCGTGGGTCGCCGGGCGGGCTTTGATCGGAGCCCACGGGCGGGTGGGCGGCCCGCTGGAGGAGGCCGATATCGCCATGGTGGCCGAGGCCCGGCTGGAGGCCGTCAAGCTCAACCTCACGGAAAGTCGGGAGACGATCGAGCGATTGCGGGCTATCAACCCGGGCATCCTTCTCACCACGCGCGTGAGCGGAGATTTCTCAGGGGAGGGAGTGACGCCAGATCGGTTCCTGGCCGCGGTGGAGCCCGATCTCGGCCGCCACTACCGGCTGGGGATCCGGCACTTTGAGATCCACGCCAATCCGAACTTGCAGGTGGAAGGCTGGCGCCGTTCCTGGGGCGGAGGCGCCGAGTTCGGCGGCTGGTTCCGAAACGTCGCCGGTGCTCTGCGGCAAGGCTACCCAGACGCTCGACTGGGCTTTCCGGGCCTCTCGGCCGGGGGCTCCCTCTCGGGACAGCGGGCCGACTGGGCGGAGTTCCTGGATGAGGCGGAAGAGGCTGTTCAGGTGGCCGACTGGGTCGGGGTCAACTGTAGTTGGGTTGAGCCTTCAGGGATGACGGCCCTCGAAGGTGGGCTTCTATTCGAGGAGTATCGCCGGCGATACCCCGACAAGCTGATCTTCATCACGGAGTTCAACAACCCATCCGCCGCGACGGACGGGCGGGCGAAGGGCCAGCAATATCTCGAATTCTTCCGGATGGCGCGCGAGTGTCGCGGCGTGGGAGCGGCGTTCGCCTACGCCCTTTCGGCCGCCGCCGGCCACGATGCAGTCGTCTGGCGAGGAGGCGATAGGGCGGGCGGGGGCGTCGCTGCGGTCATTGGAGGTCGGGCCGGGTAGTCCGGGGGATTGCGAGAGGCGAGGCGTCGGGGAATCTCCGGCGCGGCCCTAAAGCGTCGATGACGGGAGAAACCGGGTTCCAGGGGAGAAATCCAGTTTCTTGCGCTTGGTGCTCAAGCTCCGGAGACCTCCTATGACGAGACTAGGGTAAGGCTACCGACGCCCATGTCAACGGAGATGCGCAAAGTCGGGCCAAGGCCGGCTTGCCGATACGTGTCGCCATCGTGCGACCAGCTCCCGATGGTGTTCACACTATTCAATGCGCCGCCCACAACCACGACCGCAGCTGTTCCCTCGGGGACCTCAATCCGCACGGAGCTGACGCCCGCCTGAACCGAGACGGTCGCGTCACGGCGCAGATCGCCGCTGAAATCGAGCGTATAGGTGCCTGCGCCGCCGATGAACGTCATCTCGGAGAAGTTGGCATTGGCCAGGCCGGAGAGCGACACCGTCGAGGCGCCGGTCTGGTAGGTGAGCGACTCCATCTGCTCCGGGTTGGGGGAGTTGAACTCCACTTCGGTGTCGCTCGCCCCGTCGGTCACTGAGAAGCTCCGCAGGGGCACCCCGCTGAGATCGATCGAGCCGGAATACGCGCCGGCGTGAACACTCAGCTCCATCGGCACGTTGCCCAGGCGAAGGGACCACTCATTGACGACGTCTTCGCCGATCGGGAGAGAGGCGTCCGGCTCGCCCTGCTCGATGGTCAGGGCTGTCTCCGTTCGCGTCACTGTGGGCCGCCACTCTTCGACGTTGAAGCGGATCGATCCCGCCGCCAGCCCCGTGGCTCCCCCGGAGAGCTCCAGCGTCCCGGGGCCGACGTTGATCTCGACGCCCGTCACCGTCTCCTGCGGCGGGGCGGGTTCGTCAATCGATAGAACCTGGACCGGGCCCGTGTCCACGGTGGGGACGGTAAGGGTGAGAGAGCAAGCCACGGCTCCCGCAGCCATTAAGGCAAGGACAAGAAGCAAGTTGCGGTTCATTGGATCTCCCAATTCCCTCTAGCCTCGAGAGGCGCGGCAGCCGCAAATGACAGCCTTACTTGCTTAGAACTACGGTAGATGCCGATGGAAGGTTGCAGGCTGTTCTTGCTGGCTCTCGTCTGCCCGATCTTGGATATGGTCGAGCTCAGAGAACGCGAATGCTGAACGCCTTGAACTCGCCCGTAGCGTCCAGCCATTGGCTATCCACCTGCTCGACGTGGGCGCTTCGCGGCCCGCGCGAGAGAGCGGCAAGGAGGCTCTCCACCGCCGGGCGCGGCCCCTCGGCCACGAGCTCGACCGTCGCGTCCCAGCGGTTGCGCACCCAGCCGGTGAGCGTCAGGTCTCGCGCCGCTTCCAGAGCGAAGTAGCGAAATCCCACTCCCTGCACAGAGCGCCGGACGACGGCGTGCACCCGAGCCGCTGTTTGCACCTCTCCCCGTCCACGGATCGGGGCGCCGGACGTTCGCGCAGCCGGAAGGCGGTGTCGCCCATCCGCGGCATGCGCCGCGCTCGGCCGGGCTCCCTCTCCCGACACGTCGCCCGGGCACCGTAGTCGTCAAGCCGTTGCTCGATCAACGCCCGTTGACCCAGGCGACCAGCGCCGGCGGCTGGGTCTCGAGAGCGACGACGAGGGCGCGCCCTTTCATGGTTGCATCGGCCGCTCGGAAGCACGCGGATAGGGATACGGCCGCGGGCTCCCGGGCGTGCCGGTGAGAGGTGAGGATGAGGGAGTGGGAAAGGTTCGCGCGGACGAATGCCGGGCAGGCCTTGCCGTGGGCCTCGGCGGCCGGCGGCCGCTGCTAGCTGGCGCTGTCTTCCGTGTCCTCATCAAGATCGAATAGTAGAAGGTCGCGCGTGCCCTCGACGAAGGCAAGATTGCCGAGGGCATCCTCGAGGAGCTCGATCTCGTCGTCGTCTTCGGCGCGATCGACCAGGCGCAGCAAGGCTTCGTTGGCCGCCGCGCCGCCCAGCTGCCCGAGCGACCAGATGGCGGCGCGGCGAACTCCGTCATCGACGTCGTCGAGAAGATCGATCAGCGAAGGGACGGAATCCTGAAGATCGAGCTCGCCCGCGGCGCGAGCGGCCTCGAGGCGCAGAGGCGGCGCCGGGCTCGACAGTTCGTGCATCACCTTGGGGCCCCAGGGCTTGCTGGCCGAGCGGCCCATGGCGATCAGTGAGGAGCGGCTCCACGGCGGCTCGCCGGAGGCGTAGGCCTTCTCGATGAGCGCCGGCACTTCCGGGCGCGAGGAATAGCCGAGAGATTCGAGGGAACGGCGGCGGGCTTCGTCAGCGGAATCCGACGTGGCGGCGGCGAGAAGGCCTTCCTCAATCCGAGGCAGCACTCCGCTCGGAAGGGCTTCGGTCTCACCCAGGAACAGAAAGGCCCCGAGGGCCGTGCCGGCGGCGGCGCGAACCTCGAGGTGGCTGTCGCCGGCAAGCGCGGTGAGCAGCGGGCCGACCAGCCTGGGATCTTCACATTCCCACAGGTTGCGGATAGCCTGCGCCCGGATCTCAGCCAGAGGATCGTCGATCGCAAATCGGTTGATGCGCTCAAAGGTGAACTCGATGTGGTCGTCGGCGAGCTGGCCGAGCGCCGTCATCAGGTCCCGGCGTCGATCGTCGGCGATGCGGGGCCACATGGCGCGCAGGCGCTGCATGCGCTCCCTATCGAGGTCGGAAAGGTCCGACAGGCGCTCGACCGGAAACGGACGGCCGGCGTCCTCCAAGGCGATGAGGAGATCGTCGAATTTGGCCGACATCTGCCGAGCCCTCAGCGCGGAAGCGTGAGCGGGTTGACGAAGTCCTGGAAGGTGACGTAGACCATCAGCGTCAGAAGCACCGTGAAGCCGATGGCGTGGGCGAGGCCTTCGTAGCGCGCGGAGACTCGCCGGCGAAAGACCGCCTCGAAGGCGACGAACATCAGCCGTCCGCCGTCGAGCGCCGGGATGGGGAGGAGGTTGGCGAGCGCCAGCCCGACGCTGATCACGCCGACAAACTGCAGCGTGAGGAAAGGCCGCCGGGTGGTGGCATCGATGTCGCTGGCCCAGGCCAGGATGTCGTAAATCCCCTTGAGCCCGCTCACCCGGGCCTCCTCGGGGGGCACCTGACCGCGAATGAGGCGGGAAGGGAGGCGCACGGTCTCGACCAGCTGGTAGACGGTCGATTGGCCGCCGAGGCTGGCGGCTTCCGCCAGCCCCATCGCGCGCGTGGGATTGCCAAGCAGGACGCCGATCGGGCCCTCCCCTTCGGGCGGCGAGGCACGCGGCGTGATCTCGACGATGAGGGTCTCTCCCTCACGCTGGAGTGTGATTCGGGAGGTGAGGCCCAGTCGCTCGCCGATCGCCTGCTGCATACTCTCGAAGGACGTGATGGAGTGGTCGTCGACCGTGAGCACGATGTCGCCCGGAAGGATTCCGGCGGCTTCGGCCGGCGATCCCGGCAAGACGCTGGTGATCTGCACGCGCTCGAGATCGGGGGCGGCAAACTTGAAGGCCGCCGTGAAGGCGAGAAAGCCGAGGAGGAGATTCATCGCCGGGCCGGCGACGAGGACGAGGGCCCGGGTCGTCTTGGACGCCGACGCCAGGCCGTCGGGCACGGTGGGATCGTCTTCCCCGGCCGGGCGCACGAAACCGCCAAACGGGATCCAGTTGAGCGTGATCTTGGTTCCGCCGACCTCGCCGAGCTTCGCCAGGCGCGGAGGGAATCCGATGCCAAACTC
>DATEAV010000384.1:0-2452 GCA_035288185.1 Anaerolineales bacterium
TTCGCCGTCCCGGCAACCGCCGCCTCGACCACTCCCCGCGGGTGCTTCCAATAATCGGATTGGGCCGCGACGTGAAAGACCCACCCGACGCCGTCCACGGCCGCGCGGAGACTCGCCGGATCGAGGATATCGCCGACTACCCGCTCGACGGCAAGGTCCTGTATCGCAAAGAGGGAGGAAGCCGCCCGGTGCAGAACCCGGACGCGGAAGCCGCGCCGGATGAGCTCCCGGCAGATGGCGGACCCAATGAAGCCAGTCGCGCCCGTGACCAGAACCAGGTCCGGCGCGGTGAAGCCGGAGGTTGAGTTGTCGCTCGCCATGGGCAGCAAGCCCGGCGACAGCCGCTCATTTCCCATGGAGTAATTTCGGTTCGACCCAGTCGCGCCCCCTGTACGGCTGGCGCGACTCTCACGGCCCCCACCCCGTTCGGGCCCCGAAGCCCCGGAATTTGGTCTCATCGCCTGTGTGAAGAGGATCTGCCGGGGGAGGGGGGGTTACCTAAGGAGGCGAGGGGCGGCTCTGCCGCCCATCGCCCCCTTACACCTTCATCCCCCTCTCCGCTTTCGCACAATGCATGGGGGACTCGTGACAGAGGAGCCCCAAAGGGGTGCTTCGCGAAGGGGGACAGGGGGTGAGGCGCATAGCTACCAGACATGAAGGGCACTGCATCAATTCTGTGAGGGATGATGGCGCAAGCCCTAGTCCGATTGATTCACTGCCTCTCAGTGGATCAGGCCCAGCTCCCGGCCGACTTCTCCCAGGATGCCCAGCGCCCGATCGATCTGCTCGTTGGTGTGGGTGGCCATGTAGGAGGTGCGCAGCAGGCACTGATCCGGTGGGACAGCGGGAGCGATCACCGCGTTGGTGTAGAGCCCCTTCTCGAAGCACAGTTTCCAGCCCATCAGCGCGGTCGTCTGGTCGCCGACCACGATCGGGATGATCGGCGTCACGCTCGGCCCCATGTTGAACCCCAGGCGTACGAGGCCGGCCCGCATCCGCTCCGTGACCTCCCACAACCGCTCGACGCGCTCGGGCTCCTTTTCCATGATCTCGAGGGAGGCAAGCACGGAGGCGACGTTGGAGGCCGGCATGGAGGCGCTGAAGATCAGCGAGCGAGCGTGATGCTGGATGTAGTCGATCACGTCTTCGTCGCCGGCGATGAAACCGCCCAGCGAGGCGAACGACTTGGAGAAGGTGCCCATGATCAGATCGACCTCCGCCGTGAGGCCGAAGTGCGCCGCGGTGCCGCGGCCTTTGCCCATCACCCCCAGGCTGTGGGCATCGTCCACCATCAGGCGGGCGCCGTGCTTTTTCACGATGGGAATCATCTCAGGCAGCGGGGCGAGGTCGCCGCCCATGCTGTAGACGCCATCGACGACGACGAGCCGGCCGGCCTTCTCGTCGACGCCGGAGAGGACGCGGTCGAGGTGGCCCAGGTCGTTGTGCGAGAAGCGGCGCAGCTCCCCCAGCGCCAGCATGCAGCCGTCGACGATCGAGGCATGGTCGTCCTTATCGGCGATGACGACGTCGCCCCGCCCCACCAGGCAGGAGATCACGCCCAGGTTCACCTGGTAGCCCGTGCTGAAGACCAGGGCGGCCGGCTTGCCGACGAAGCCGGCCAGGCGGCGCTCCAATTCCTGGTGGATGGCCAGCGTGCCGTTGAGGAAGCGAGAGCCGGTGCAGCTTGTGCCGTAGCGCTTGACGGCCTCGATCGAGGCCTGGCGGACTCGAGGATCCGTGGTGAGACCGAGGTAGTTGTTGGAACCGATCATCAGGATCCGCCGGCCGTCGATCACCACCTCGGTGCCTTCCGTATCTTCCAGAGGCAGGAAATACGGATAAAGGCCGGCGGCCTTGGCCATCCGGGCATCCATATACTCGTGGGCCTTCTCAAAGATGTCCATGACAACCTCTCGTCTCCAATGGCCGGAGGCGGCCGGCGGCTCGAGGGGCCTGCGGGGCTTGCCTGATGGGTTCTCCGGCTTCGACAGCGCCTCGGGCGTGTGGGGAGAAGGGCGGTGGTCCTTGCGAGACTAACCCTGCCACCCCGGTGCGCTTGCAGGATAGACCGGCAGCCCCCGGTTGTCAATGCGGCCGCGGGGCGCCTTGCGGCGGGCTGCGCGCATGTCACGCCCTGACCCTGACCGGCCTGGCCTGTAGCCTTCCTCAACCGGCGCACCCTAGACCTTTCTCGAGTCCACTCCCGCGGAGGGCTCACACCCGCCGCCCTTCAGCACGGAGGCGCGGATCAAGGACGCCCAAGGCGGCCCTGGAGGAGCGCCAGGACACCTGCCCACGTGTGCCTCCCGATAGGACACACCTGCCCTACGGGCACGGGCACTGAGTGCCCAGACCGCACACCTGCACCCCGTTCGGGCCGCGAGGCCCCGGCCCGCCGGGGTGCAGGTGGTTGCAGTGCAGGTGGGTGCTGGGTCAGGACGATGCGGCCCCC
>DATEAV010000385.1:0-4184 GCA_035288185.1 Anaerolineales bacterium
AGAAGAACCCGGCGTCGATCAGCGTTCGGGAGGCCTGAAGGTTTTCGCGCGCCTTGTCGAGTAGGGCGAGGGCCTCCGCCCTCACGGGACCGGGACGCCTTCGGCGCGGAGCGCGAGCAGGAGAGGGGTGTCTCGCCCAGCCCAGTCCTTTGCTCGCACCGGGATGAGGGAGATCGTGAGGCCGTACTGAAGGGAGAGGCGGGAGACCTCTGGGCCCGTGCGCTCGATCTCCTGCCATGGGCGGTCGAAGGCATCGAGGATCATGGCAATGTCCAGATCCGAGCCTTCCCGCTCTTCCCCGCGGGCATGGGACCCGAACAGGAGCAAATCCTGCAACCGGGGACCGTAGAGCCGCTCCAGCGCGGCACGCAATTCTTTCAGGACGGCTGTGACATCGGGCCTCATAGTCGCGATTCTAGCACGCTTGGGGCTGGCGAATCGGGCTCCTCCGCGCGGTTCTCAGCCCGATCGGCTCAGCTCCGTCGCCGCCTGCTCCACCCAGAAGCGCATGTCCATCTCGCGGTACATCGTGATCGCCGTGCCGAGGTGCTCCTGCGCCTGCTGGCGATTGCCGGTGCGGCGGTGAAGCTTGCCGAGGCCGAGGTGGCAGTGGGCGACGAGGGGGCGCATGCTGAGCTCAGAGGCCAGGGCCATCGCGGCGTCGTAATACGCTTCGGCCGTCGCCACGTCGGGATGGTCTTGATGGGAAGCAATCTCGCCAAGGAGGCGGAGGGCCCACGCTTCATTTCCGCGCTCACCACGCTCGCGCGCGATCGTCACGGCACGGTCAGCGGAGGGGCTGGCGTTCTCGACTCGGTCCGTGAGCAAGTACGCCTCGCCGAGTTGGACGACGCTGATCGAGTGAAAGAGTCGCATCCCCGCTGACTCGTAGGCGGCCAGGGCCTGTTCCAGCAAGGAGAGGCCCTCCGTGTTGCGTCCCGACCACGTCCAGACGTGCCCCAGCGATGCCATCGCCATCGGAGTCAAGTATCTGATGTTCCACTCCTGGCTGAGGGCGAGTGCGCGTTCGAGCAGGTGGGCGGCGCTGCTCAGTTCCCCCCTAACACTGTGGAGAGACGCAAGCCCCAGACAGGCCCAGGTAATGCTGAAGGGGTGATCGAGTGCTTCGGCAATCCGGACGGCGTCCTGTCCGTGAGCGTCTCCCTCGTCGAACGCGCCCCGCTCAGCAAGAGCGCGCGCCAGGAAGGCATCGGCCATGACGGCGGGAAACACCGCGAGGCCGAACCGTTCACGGATCTGCTCGCCTTGGAGCAGCTGCCCCAGCCTCCTACAGTGGTGTTCGGTCCCACGGTAATCGCCTGAGAGATGGCAAGCCAGGAGGAGGTAGTACTGGGCGACAACCTGGAGTGGAGGGTCGCCCAGTCCTTCCGCGATGGCCTCGACCCTCTGCGCGGACGTGCGCACGTCGGTGGCGTGACCGCCAGCGTTCTGGTAGAGGCTGCTCATATAGGCCGACACCCATCCGAGCCGCCGCTGATCGTCGAGTCTCCTGGCCAGGACCTCGGCTTCCCGGAGACACTCTCCGATCCTGCCCGATTCTGCAAGCGGGAAGAGGGCGTTCCGGAGGTCGAAGCGGACATCAATGGCCTGGGCCAGCGTCTCAGGAGTCTCGGGGAGATGGGTCAGCGCCACGAGAGCCTGCTCAAAGTACCCCGCCGCTTCTCTGTTGGCCGAGCGTCCGTAGGCTTTGAGCCCGGCCTGCCGGAGATACGGGAGGGCCTTGTTCCAGATCTCGCCCCGAAGGGCATGGTGGGCAAGCCGCGCGATCTGCTCGTCGAGACGGTCAGCGTGCAGCGCCTCGATCGCCCCGACGATCCGGGCGTGGAGGGCACGTCGCCGCTCCGCGAGCAGGCTGCCGTACGCGACCTCGTGAGTGAGGGCGTGCCGGAACGTGTACTCGAGGTCCGGGAACAGCCGCGTCTCGTAGAGGAACTCGGTCGCCTGGAGCTGGGCCAGCCCCTGGCGGAGCCGCCCCTCAGGCTCATCGGCCACGGCCTGGAGCAGCTCGAAGGGGACGTCGGTGCCGATGACCGCCGCCGCTTGGAGCAGGCGCTTATCCTCCGGTGCCAGCCGGTCGATCCGGGCCGCCAGCATTGCCTGGGCCGTGGCCGGGACATGGAGGCCCTGGACGACCCGGGTCACGCGATATGCGCCACGCTCTCCTGCCAGGATCCCCGTTTCCACGAGCGACCGGACGGTCTCCTCGATGAAGAACGGGTTGCCCTCGGTCCGCTCGATCACCAGCCGCTTGAGGGGGGCGAGCGTGGCGTCGCTCCCCAGCAGGGCCTCCAGCAAGGCCTCGGCGGTCTCGGGTGGCAGGGGGTCGATCTGGAGCTGCCGGTAGTAGGTCTTGCTCCCCCAGCCGTGGCTGTACTCCGGGCGGTAGTTCAAGAGGAGGAGCAACCGGGCCGTGGGCAGGCTTTCGACCAGGCTGTCCAGGAGGGCCTGGGTCTCGGCGTCGATCCAGTGGAGGTCCTCGAACAGGACCATGAGCGGCTGCACCTGGCTCTCGCGCAGGAGCAGGCGCTTGACCCCGTCGAGGATCCTCTGGCGGCGCTGGGGCGGATCGAGGCGCTCCCAGCTCTCGTCCTCGATCGGGACGTCGAGGAGCCACAGAATGGGCGTGACGCAGGGATCGAGCTGCCGGTCGAGGGACAGGAGCTTGCCCGTCACCTTCTCGCGGATCTTGCGGGGATCGTCCGCGTGCTCGATCGCAAAGTATGCCCGGAGCAGCTCGATGATGGGCAGGTAGTTCGTCGCCTTGCCGTAGGAGACGGAGCCGGACTCAAGGACGAGCCAGCCCTGGGCGCGATGGGAGTGAGTGAACTCCCAGTAGAGCCGGGACTTGCCGACGCCGGCCTCTCCTATGACAGCCACCACATGGCCGTGGCCGACCCGGGCGCGCTCGAGGGCTTGGCGGAGCTGCTCCAGCTCGCTCTCCCGACCCACGAAACGGGTGAGGCCGCGGGCGGCCGCGGCCTGGAACCGCGAGCGCACGGTGGCCGCCCGGGTCAGCTCGTACACTTCGAGTGGCGCCTCGAGCCCTTTGACCGGTAGCGGGCCCAGCGACCGGACCTCCACGTACCCCTCGGCGAGCCCGAGCGTCTCAGCGGAGAGCAAGATTGACCCCGGGAGGGCCATCTGCTCCATCCTGGCAGCGACGTGGGTGGTCTGGCCGACGGCGGTGTAGTCCATGTGGAGGTCGCTGCCAATGGCGCGGACCACCACCTCCCCGGAGTTCAGACCGACCCGGATCTGGAGGGGGACGCCCTCCGCGCGCCGGACGTTGTCGGCGAAGCGCTTGACCGTCTCTTGCATCCGGAGGGCGGCGTAGCAGGCCCGGACGGCGTGGTCCTCGCAGGCGAGGGGGGCGCCGAAGAGGGCCATGATCCCGTCGCCCATCACCTGGTTCACGGTCCCCTCGTAGCGGTGGACGGCCTCCATCATCCGCTCAAGCACAGGATCGAGGAGCTTTCGCGCCTCCTCTGGGTCGCGGTCGGCCAGCAGTTCCAGCGACCCCTTGAGGTCGGCGAAGAGCACCGTGACCTGCTTGCGCTCCCCTTCGAGCGCGCTCTTGGAGGTCAGGATCTTCTCGGCGAGGTGCTTGGGGATGTAAGACTCGGGGGATACAAACCGGGCCTGGGTGGCTGCGCCTGCGGCCACGGGATGGGCGCACTCGGGACAGAATTTTGCTGTCGCCGATAGCTGGGTTCCGCACTTCGAACAGAGTCGCGCCAGCGGAGTGGCGCACTCCTCGCAGAACTTCGCCCCGATGGGATTCTCGTGCTGGCAGCGGGAACACTTCACGCCGGCACCTCCAGCGACTTGGTGCAAAGGATGCCCAAAAGCATACCGCGCCCCGCGTATAAAGGAATAGCCCCACCCGGCTGACACGCGGCGCTCAGGGTTTATGTGCCATCTTTCCAGGCCGGTCCCGGCGCAATGCAAGTACCGGGAATGAAAGGAGCTTGGAAGAGCTTCTGGAACGCGGCTTCTGTGTGTGTTGGAAGTATCGGAAAGAAAAAGAAAAGCGCCAGAGAAGGCCTGTAAGCCGGGTCCTGTGCCCTGAGCAGTTTCCTGACCCAGGGCGACGGTCATTTCTCTAGGATGCCGGTTGCCCGGCACCTCCAGCGGCCTAACCCGAGAGCATCGGGCGGGCGACC
>DATEAV010000386.1:0-5818 GCA_035288185.1 Anaerolineales bacterium
CCTCCAGATCATGCGCCTCCTGGCGGATCTCCATCGCGAAGGGCGGACGGTGGTCGTCGTCAGTCACGATCCCCGCATCGGCCACTTCGCCACGCAGACGATCCGCCTTCTCGACGGCCGGGTCGTCAGCGAAGACGAGTATGAGGCCGCGCTCTTGATGGCCGAATCCACACCGGCAAGGTGAGCGAAAGGTGAGATCATGATGCCCACACTCAACCGGCGCCGCCGAACGGCGCGATTGGCCCTTGGCTCGCTGGCGCTGGTCAGCGTCACGACATTGGCCCTGGCCCAGCCCATTGCGGCCGCGCCGCGCCTGCAGGCCACCGACACCTCCACCCCCACCAACACGGCCACAGCCACACCCTTGCCCACATCCACCCCGGCGACCCCGGTGTACACGCGCCCGCTCATCGTGCTCGAGTCCTACGGGGCCGGGTCCTACGCGGTGACGCGCGGGCAGGAGTTTGACCTGGGCTTCCGCCTCCGCAACGCAGGATCCCTCAAGGCCCGCAACATCGTCGCCACCTTCAGTTCAACCGACTTCCTGATGCGCGTCACCGGCGGCGTTGTCGCGGCCGGCGTCATCGACGTGGGCGCCTCGACCGGGTACACCCAGCCGATGACGGCCAGCCCGAGCTTGAGCGAGGGGTCCATTGGTACGCTACAACTCACGGTCACGTACAACGACGACGCCGGCCATTCATACAGCGAGACCTTCAACCTGAGCATCCCCATTGGCTCGGCGCCCCGGACGCCGTCGGGGTTCGCCTCGCGGACGCCGACGCCCGGCTACAGGCCGCAGCTCCTGGTGCAAGGTTACGAGACCGATCCCGAGTCGCTCTCCCCCGGCTCCCGGTTCACGCTCAGAATGAGCATCGTGAACGTCGGCGAGACTCCGGCCCGTCGCATCACGATGATCCTCGGCGGCGGGACGAGTAGCGGCCCCGGCCAGGGCACGCCCGGCGCCAACACCTCGGGCGGCCTCTCCGGCTCCGGCGGCGACTTCACCAACTTCGCCCCGGTCGGCTCCTCCAACGTCCAATTCCTCGGCGACCTGCCCGCGGCGGGTGCCCTCGAAGCCTCCCAGGAGATGATCGTCAACGGGGCTGCTCAGGCCGGCGCCTACGCGCTTCGCATCTCCCTGATCTACACCGATCCCCGCGGCAACACGCTCACCGATGATCAGGTGATCACGCTGCTCGTCTTCTCGCAGCCGATCCTCGAGATCAGCTTCTACCGCCCGCCGGACCCGCTCTTCGCCGGTGAGCCGGGGAGCCTGCCCATCCAGCTCGTCAACATCGGCCGCAACAGCGCCGTCTTGGGCAACATGGAGGTCTCCGCCGAGGGGGCGGAGATGAGCAACAACGTCGTCCTCGTCGGCTGGCTCGACCCGGGCAACTTCTACCCCCTCGACGCGCTGGTGGTTCCCTTCGAGCCGGGCCCGCTCGAGGTGACCGTGGCGGTGAGCTATCTCGACGACTTCAACCAGCCTCAGGAGTTCACCCGCACCCTCAGCGTCGAGGTGATGGAGAGCGGCGGCGGAGGAGGTGGAGGAGGCGGCGGGTTCTCCGAGGGCGAGATCCCGATCGAGCCGACGGCGCCGGCGGACGAGAGCTTCTGGCGGGTGTTGTGGCGGGCCCTGCTGGGGCTGCTGGGATTCGACAGCGCGCCGGCCCAGGCTCCCCAGGAGCCGGGCATCTTCGAAGAGATCCCGCCGGGCCAGGGGCCTCCCATCATCCTGCCGCCGGCCAAAGGATAGATGCGCGCCTTCGATCTCTTGCGCCTGATTCTGGACAACCTCGGCCGGCGCAAGGCCCGCGTCGGCCTGACGGCCGTGGGCGTCGTCATCGGGTCGGCGGCGGTGGTCGTGCTCGTCTCGCTTGCCGCCGGCCTGCAGCGCAACGCCACCGAGCAGCTGGGCAGCATCACCGACCTGACGCGGATCGAGGTCTATCCCGGGTACAACTTTGCAGCCTTCGGCGGCGGTGGCGGAGGCGGGATGGTGGCGGTGGAGGTGGTCGGCGGCCCGGGCCAGCCGGCGGGGCAGGTGCTGATCACCGATCAATCCCTGGCGGATTTCGCCGCGCTCCCCGGCGTCACGGAGGCCTACCCCCGGGATATGGCGATGGGTCAGGTGACGCTCAAGTTTCAGGGGATGGAGAGCTACAACACGATCTTCGGAGTTCCTCCCGACTATCTGACCGCCCTCAACCCCGAGATGGAGGCGGGCTCCCTCGACCTGGAACGCGGAACGGTCGTCGTCGGAGCGATGATCGCCTCGAGCTTCTACAACCCCAGGCAGCGGCCGGGCCTGGAGCCGCCCCCGCCGCCGGATTTGATGGGCGAGATCCTCTCCCTGGCTCTCTCGCGCTGGACCAACGACGGGCGAGAAATCCGGCGCACCGTGCAGGTGCGCGTCGGAGGGGTGATCGCCGAGATGCGCGGTGAGGCCGACTGGTCGATCTACATGACCCTCGACGAGGTGACGGCGTTCAACCAGTGGTTCAACGGTCGGCGCATCGACCGGTCGCGCGACGGGTATCCCATGGCGGTGGTGCGCGTGGCCGACCCTGCGGAGGTGGTCGAGGTCAGCGAGATGATCACCGGCCTGGGGTATCAGGCCAACACGCAGATGTCCTTTGTCCAGGGGATCAACAGCTTCTTCACCATCCTGCAGGTGATCTTCGGCGGCGTGGGGGCGATCGCCTTGATCGTCGCCGCGATCGGGATCGCCAATACGATGGCGATGTCGATCCTCGAACGCACCCGCGAGATCGGGCTGATGAAAGCCGTCGGGGCCACCAATCGCGACGTTCTGGCGATCTTCTTAGGCGAGGCTGCGGGTATCGGCTTCCTGGGCGGTCTCGGCGGCGTCGCCCTCGGGTGGAGCGCCAGCCAGCTGATCAACGTCGTCGGCGTCGCCTACCTGGCCGGCCGGGCAGCCGAGATTGGCGCGATGCCTGCCACCGTGGCCGTCTACACGCCGGCCTGGCTGCCGGGCTTTGCCCTCGTCTTCGCCACGCTCGTGGGGATCGTCTCCGGGCTCTACCCGGCGCTTCGGGCGGCGACGCTCATCCCGGTGAATGCACTGAAGTACGAATGAGGGAGAGGGATCACCGCGGAACCCGGCACCTGCATCCGGGGCAAGTGCCCCGGCACCCACCTGCACCGCACCTGCGTGCGCTGCAGGCCGTCTCGCCCCCCGTCCGGGCCGGCGGCCTGCGGGCGCCAGCCCGCGGGGCGAACGGCCGGCGGGCCGCATCGTCCCGACCCAGCACCTGCGGTTCTGGGCAGGTGTGTCCTTCGGGAGGGCTTCGCGGCCCGAACGGGGTGCAGGTGTGCGTCCGGGGCAGGTGGAACGCAGAGTTCGCGGAAACTGTCATATAGGCTCCGGAGCCTTGAGGGCTCCACAGCCTAATGCTTGTTGTGTCGGGGTCTCCCGACCCCGACACCCGGGCTGACCGAAGGTCTCCCTTGTCGAGGCGATGGGAAGACCTTCACCCTGGCTCCTTCGGCGATTCCGGAGTCGAGGCTTTAGCCGGTTCTTGGTGAGTGAGTCTGAACGAGACTGCGGCGGATTCGTCACCGCAGACCACGCAGGGATCGCGGAGACCATTGAATAGGCTCCCGGAGCCTTCGCGAAGCAGCTCCGGGAGCCTTGAGTGAGATCTCCGCGCTCTCTGCGCTAGAGGTCGCCCGTCTCAGGCCCTGGGTTTCGTCGCGCCGCCTGCCTTGAGGGGGCCCGACCAATCGTCGGGGAAAAGCTCGAGCGCCTTGGCGGCGGCCCGCACGATGGCGCTGTCGCGGTCGAACTTGCGGGCGCGCAGCGCGGCCTGCGCCTCCGCCGTGTGCCATTCGACCAGGCGCAAGAGAGCCACCAGCCGCGAGCGCCCGTTGTCTGCGTCCACCGGCCCGGTCTCACCCTGGACGAAGCCGGCGCGCGGGTTCTCCAGGATTTCCACCAGGACCGGGATCACCGCCACATGGTTAACCTGGGCCAGGCGCTGGACCGATTGGTGCGCGCCCTCCAGATCAGCCATGCGCATCGCCCGGAAGCGATGAAGCTGGATGATGGTGAGGATCACCAGCTCCCTCACCAGGGGATCCGGGTCGTCGACGGCGGCTTCGATCTCGGCAATGGCGTCAAGGTTCTGCGCTACGCCGGAGCGGTTGGCAAACTCGACCGCGCCGCGGATCCTTGCCGCCGGATCCGAACCACGCAGGTCCCACTCGGTGCGCGCCCGCTCGAGCAGCCGCGCCACGGGCGTCTTGGCCTCCTGGCTCGTGTCGGGCTGGGAAAGGCGGGCCAGCTCTTCTTCCGAGGCGTCCATAACGTAGAGAGCGTGCTCTGCGGCCGCCCGGATATCGTTCTCCTCGTACGTGAGGAACTTGTGCACGTAGTCGCGCAGCGCCTCGCCCCCGCGCTGCCCCACGACGCCTCGCGCCCGCTCCCGCCAGAGGTTGATCTCCTCGGCCAGGGCCTGCTGCCGCTCCCGCAGCGCGGTCTGCTCCTCCCGGAGCTGCTCGCGCTTCTCGCCTCGCTCTTCAAGGAGAAGTTTCCCGACCACCTGGAGGCGGTCGCTGGCGGCGACAAACTCACGCTGAATCAGGTCGGCCTTGCGATTCAGCGCGTCTTGAAGCTGTCGAAGCCCCAGACCGATCACGGCCTTCGGACCTCCCGAATCGCCTCTGGTGCGAGGATCAAACGATAGAACCAGGACGTTGGCATAGACTAGGCGATTACGGGAAGGCCACCGCTTTTCTCCAGGTTTCCGCTGGGTGGTCCTCAGCGCCGGAAGCGCGGGAGTAGGCCGGGAGTATAGGACTGCACGACGTTGAAGTCAACTCCTTCGCAGAGCCTCGCTTCGATCGTTCCAACGAGCGATTCTGCGGCCCAAGGGGCGCGTTGACGTGCGGCCGGCCAATCGTCTACAATCAGTCGGTCGCCACCGGAGCAAGGAGGCCGCCATGGCTCGAATCGTGGATGTCGAGGGGGTCGGGCCCCACTACGCAGCCAAGCTCAATGCCATCGGGGTGGCGACGACGGAACGGCTGCTCAAGGTGGCCGCTCATGCTCAAGGCCGCAAAGACCTTGCCGAGCAGGCCGCGATCCCGGAGAAGCTGATCCTGGAGTGGGTGAACCTCGCCGACCTGATGCGAATCAAAGGCCTTGGGCCGGAATATGCCGACCTGCTCGAGGAGGCCGGCGTCGACACCGTCCGTGAGCTGCGCACCCGCCGCCCGGAGGCCCTCCACCTGGCGGCCCGAGAAACCAACCTCCGGAAGCGGCTGGTCCGCCGCCTGCCCTCGCTGCGCGAGGTCGAGGGTTGGGTGGCCGAGGCCAAGCGGCTGAAACCACTTCTAACCTACTGAATCAAGATCGCCCGGCGCCTTGGGTAGGCTCGGAGTGCGCCCTGAGCGGAGGCCGCCTTTCGATTCTGCCTGCTCCGAGCCATACAGCGGCCGCAGTCGAAGGGCAGGCGTCGACTGCGCTCAGACCTCGCTTCCCTCCACAGTCTGATTCGGTATAATCCTCGCCATGGCCGATCCCGCGGATCGTGTCTTGAACGCACAAAGGGCTCGCAACGACGCCACCGACCTGACGCTTCGTCCCCGGCGCCTCGACGAAATGATCGGCCAGGATCGGGTGAAGGCCAACCTCGCCATCCTCATCGAAGCCGCCCGAGCCCGCGGCGAGGCCCTCGAACACGTCCTCTTCTACGGGCCCCCCGGCCTCGGCAAGACCACCCTGGCGCACATTCTGGCCGGCGAGATGGAAGTGGCCATTCGGGTGACCTCCGGCCCGGCGATCGAGCGC
>DATEAV010000387.1:0-5656 GCA_035288185.1 Anaerolineales bacterium
GCGATCCCCATGAGGCAATCATGACCCGACGACGCGGCTTAGGAAAAGGTCTCGACGCCCTGATTCCCTCCGACGAGGCGGAGCGCCCGACCGGCGTGCAGGAGGTGCCCCTCGACGGCATCCACCCCAACCCGCGCCAGCCGCGCACGCAAATCGACCCCGAGGCGTTGGGCGAGCTCGCTCAATCGATCCGCGAGCACGGCGTCCTCCAGCCCCTGATCGTCTCCCCCGAGCCCTTCGGCGGGGGATACGCCCTCGTAGCCGGCGCCCGCCGCCTCGAGGCGGCCCGCCTCGTCGGCCTCGAAACCGTCCCCGTGATCATTCGGCGCACCGACGAACGCCTGCGCCTCGAGCTTGCTCTCATCGAAAACCTGCAGCGGGCCGACCTGAATCCCCTCGAGGCCGCAGAAGGCTACCGCCAATTGGCGGACGATTTCGGCCTTGCCCACGACGAGATTGCCGCTCAGGTGGGCAAGAGCCGCGCCGCCATCACCAACACGCTGCGCCTGCTCCGCCTCACCTCGGCCGCCCGCCAGGCGCTCGCCGCCGGCGCCATCAGCGAAGGTCACGCCCGCGCCTTGCTTTCGCTTCCTTCCGGCCAGGCGCAGTCGGCCGCGCTCCAGACCGTTCTCAATCGCAATCTGAATGTGCGGCAGACGGAGGAGCTTGTCCGCCGTCTCGCCGGCGAGCGCAAGGCGCCCGCCCGCCGCCGCTCGCGCCCGCCCGAAGAGAGCGACCTCGAAGGGCAGTTCCGCCAGGCCCTCGGCACACGCGTCACGCTCGTCCGCGGACGGCGCGGCGGGCGGTTGATCATCCACTTCTATTCCGACGAGGAGCTCAACGCCCTCGTCGATCAAATCCTTCCTCGCTCGAGGCGCTGAGATGCGCTATCTCGTCTTCGGCACGGGCGCAGTGGGCGGTCTTGTCGGCGGGCGGTTGGCCCTATCCGGGAATGAAGTCATCTTCCTGGCCCGCCCCCGCATCGCCTCGGCGATGCGCCTCATGGGCCTGCGCCTGAGCGGAGGCGGCACACCCGGTGCCATCCCTCATCCGGAGTCGATCTCAGATCTCTCCGAGGCCGGAGGCCGCGAATTCGACGCCGTTCTCGTGGCGGTGAAAGCCTATGATTGCCAGAAGGCCGCAGCCTCGATCGCCGGGCTGGGCACCCGGGCCCCCGTCGTCTGTCTGCTGAACGGCATCGGCCATGAGGCGACGCTCGCCGCCGAGCTGGGCGCCGATCGCGTGATCGCCGCGACGCTCACGTCGGCGGTGACCATGCCGGAGCCGGGGCATGTTCGAGTCGAACGCGAGCGGGGCCTCAGCCTGGCGGCGGGTCACCCTCTCGTCCCCGCATTGGCGGATGACTTCCGCGCCGCCGGCTTGTTTCTCCGCCTTCACGCCGTCGCCGACCGGATGAAGTGGTCCAAAGTGCTCACCAACATCGTCACCAACGCCGGCTCAGCCATCACCGGCTGGCTGCCGGGCAAGCTCTTGGCTCACCCGGGCCTCTATCGACTCGAGATTGAGGCCCTGCGCGAGGCCGTGCGGGCGATGCGGGCGCAGGGCTGGACGCCGGAGGATCTCGCCCGCGTGCCGATCCGGGGGATGGCCTTCGTCATCTCTCTTCCGATCCCGCTCGGCCGGCCGCTGCTCCGTCGGGCCGTGGCCCGCGGCCGCGGCCGCAAGCTGCCCTCGTTCCACTACGACATCGGCCGAGGCCGCTCCGAGGTCGCTTGGCTCAATGGCGCCGTGGCGCGCGAATCCGCGGCCCGCGGCCTCCGGGCGCCTGCCAACGCCGTGCTCGCCGAGGTGATGCTGGGCCTCGTCGATGGCAGCCTCTCCCGGACCGATTTCGCCGGGCATCCCGAAGCGCTCCTCGCTCGCGCCCGCGCCGCCGGCGTCCGGGGAATCCGCGCCTGACCGCCTGCGCCCGCGAAGCCAGCCCCGATCAGTGCGGCGCGGTCACGCCCGTCGGGTCTGGCGCCGATCAGGGGTATAATCCCGGCTCCGGCTTCGCGGATCAGTGATGATCACCGGGCCGGTCTTCCACTTCGTAGAGGTGTAACCGCAATGAGCCTGACGGGTCAGGTGGCAGTCGTGACCGGCGCCTCGCGTGGGATCGGCCGCGCCATCGCGCTCGAGCTGGCACATCAGGGCGCCCGGATCACGGTCAACTACCACGCCAGCGCTCGGGCCGCCGAGGAAGTCGTCGAGGCGATTCGCTCCTCGGGGGCCGAGGCCTCGCCCTACCAGGCTGACGTCGGCGACGCCTCACAGGCCCAGGCCCTGATCAAACATGCCATCGACACGTACGGTGATCTGCACATCCTGGTGAACAACGCCGGGATCACGCGCGATACCCTGATCATGACGATGAAGGAATCGGATTGGGACGACGTGCTCCGGACCAATCTCAAATCGACCTTCAACTGTTCGAAAGCCGCCGTCCGCCACATGCTGCGCAAACGCTACGGCCGAATCATCAACATCACCTCCGTCGCCGGGCAGATGGGCAACGCCGGTCAGACGAGCTACTCCGCTTCGAAAGCCGGCCAGATCGGCTTCACCAAAGCGTTGGCGCGGGAAGTGGCCCCGCGCAATATCACCGTCAACGCCGTCGCCGCCGGATATATCGAGACCGAGATTTGGGCGGGGGTCCCCGAGGAGATGCGGCAGGCCGCGCTGGCGCTCGTTCCGCTCGGCCGGAAAGGCAAGCCGGAGGAGATCGCTGCCGCGGTGGCCTTTCTGGTCTCGGAGCACGCCGGGTACATCACCGGGCATGTCCTCACGGTCGACGGCGGCATGGCCATGTTCTAGGAAGGCGGGAAGCAATGGAAGAGACGACCCAAGACGAAGGCCATTCCCGCGGGGCCACCTTGATCGCCCCGAAAGTGCTCCTGACGACCGCCCGCCTCACGGCGCTGGGCGTCCCCGGCGTCGTCGCCCTGGCTCCGGTGCCGGGCGGCGTGAACCGTCTATTCCGCCGGAGCGACGGCGAGGGCGTGCGGATCGAAGTCGAAGGCCAGGACGTGTCGGTGGATCTCCATCTGATCGTCGCCTCGGGAACCAACGTGCGGGAGCTGGGGCGCAAGGTGCAGGCCGAGGTCGCCCGGGCGATCGAAGAGCTGATCGGGATGAGCGTCCAGCGCATCGATATTCATATCGAGGACGTGGACTTCACAGCCCCCGCGGCCTGACGCGCCGCGGCGGAGTGCGATGAAACGTGAACGCCGCCGCGCGCGCGGCCTCGCTCTTCAGGCACTTTACGAGATCGATTCCGTCGGCCACCCCACCGAGCAGGTGATCGCCCGGCATCTGGATGAGAACGCCGGGCTGGGGGACGACGCGGCGGAGTTCCTCCAGCGCCTGGTCCGAGGCACCCTGGCGCTTGGGATGGCCTTCGATCGACTGATCGCCTCGTGCGCCCCGGCGTGGCCGGTCGAGGAGCTGGCGCTGGTCGACCGCAACATCCTGCGCATGGCGCTGTGGGAGCTTGCCGTTTCGGACGAGACGCCGCTCAAAGTGGCGATCAACGAAGCCGTCGAGCTGGCCAAGCGCTATGGCTCCGATAGCGCCCCCCGCTTCGTCAACGGCGTCCTGGGCACGCTGGCGGAGCGCGAGGACGAAATCCGGCGCCTGCTGGCGCCGGCCCACTGAGCACCAGACGCGATGGAATTCCTGGGCGTAGGCCCCCTCGAGTTCTTCTTCATCCTCCTGATCGCTCTCATCATCATCGGCCCGCGTGATATGGCCAAGACGGCCCGCACGCTCGGCCGCTCTCTCAACCGTCTCTACAAGTCGGAAAGCTGGCGGATGATCCTCCAGGCTTCGCGCAACCTGCGGACGCTCCCCAACCGGCTCGCCCGCGAGGCCGAGCTCTCCGAGCTACGGGAGGCGCGTGAGGCTTTGAAAGAAGCCGGCCAGGAGATCTCCCGCGATACGCGCTCCCTCAAAGACGATCTGAAGGCCTGGACCACCCCACCCTCCGCCACAGAAGAGCCCGAGGCGCCGGCCTCGCCCAAGTCGACCTCCGATCCATGATCCGCCGCTTGCTTCGCAACACCTGGCGAGTTCTCACCGCGCCCATCCGCTTCGTGGCCCGCCCCTTCACCCGGCTCTACTTCGCCTTGACGGCCGAGCCGGAGGACACGTCCGCCGCCGACGCCTTCTCGCGAACCATTCAAGACCCCTCTCTGGTCCTCGAGCACCTGGAGGCGCTCCGCGGCCACTTGCTGCGCTCCGTGGTCGCCCTGGCCATCACCACCGCCATCGGCTTCGCCTTCGCTTCCACGGTGCTCGATTGGCTTGCACGCCCGATCGGGGGCATCGAGGCGCTGCAGGCGATCGAGGTCACCGAGTCGGTCAGCGCCTTCATGCGCGTCTCCCTGCTGGCCGGATTCGTGCTGGCTTTCCCCTACCTCTGCCTGGAGGTGTTCTTCTTCATCGCCCCCGGCCTGAAGCGACGGGAACGGGTGCTCGTCCTGGTGATCATCCCGACAGCCTTTGTTCTCTTTCTGATCGGGCTCGCCTTCGCCTACTACGTCATGCTACCGGTGGCCCTGCCGTTCCTCCTGAACTTCATGAACATCGAGACCGTTCCGCGTCCGTCGAACTACATCCGATTCGTCACCGGGCTGATGTTTTGGATCGGAGTGGCCTTCCAGTTCCCTCTGGTGATGTTTACGCTGGCCGCCATCGGGCTGGTGCGGGCCCGCACGCTGCTCGATGGATGGCGCATCGCCATCGTTCTGATCGCTGTCCTGGCCGCCGTGATCACGCCCACGATCGATCCCGTCAACATGGGCCTGGTCATGGCGCCGATGATCGTCCTCTACTTCCTCAGCATCCTGCTGGCGGCGATCGCCGAGCGCGGCCGAGCCCGCCGGGCGCGGGAAGCCACCGCGTGACGCCGCCCTCGGCCCCGCTTCCGCGCCTGCGCTTCGCCCACCTGCCCACCCCGGTCGAGCCCATGCCCCGCCTGGCGGCCGATCTGGGCGGCCCCGCTCTGTGGATCAAGCGCGACGATCAGACCGGCCTTGCCTTCGGCGGCAACAAGACCCGTAAGCTGGAGTTCCTCCTCGCCGATGCCCAGGCCCACGGCGCGCGCACCGTCGTGACGGCCGGAGCAGTGCAATCGAACCACTGCCGGCAGACGGCGGCGGCGGCCGCCCACTTCGGGTTCGAATGCGTGCTCGTTCTCGCGGGAGGCCCGCCCAAGACCGCAAACGGAAACCTCCTCCTGGACCACCTCCTTGGCGCGAAGATCGTGTGGGCCCAGGGAGAAGATCGCGAGACTCTTCTTCGGTCCACGTTCGAGAAGGCCTCGGCCGACGGCCGGCGACCCTACCTCATCCCCTACGGCGGCTCCAACCCGCTGGGCGCGGCGGCTTACGCCGCGGCGCTCGCGGAATTCCTGGCTCAAGACGTGGCGGTCGACCGGATCGTGTTCGCCACCTCCTCGGGAGGGACGCAAGCAGGCCTGGTGGCCGGAGCGCGAGCTCACGGATTTCGAGGCCGGATCACGGGCATCAGCGTGGATGAGCCCGCCGCAGCCCTGTCGGCACGGGTGGCTGCGCTCGCAACTCAAGGGATGGGCTTGCTGGGGCTTGAGGGATCAATCGGGGCGGCGGAGATCGAGGTGAACGACCGATTCCTC
>DATEAV010000388.1:0-8970 GCA_035288185.1 Anaerolineales bacterium
CGAGGTAGGCCTTTTGCACCATAGGATCTTGCCGCAGCTCCAGGGCGGATTTCGCCAGCACGATCTGGCCGGTCTGCAGGACATACCCGCGGTGGGCCACCTGGAGGGCCATGTGGGCGTTCTGCTCCACGAGAAGGATCGTCGTCCCCTCCTGGTTGATCGCCTTCAGTGTGTCGAAGATGCTCTCGACCAGAATCGGGGCCAAGCCCATCGAGGGCTCATCCATCAGTAGCAGGCGCGGGTGGGCCATCAGGGCTCGCGCCGTAGCTAGCATCTGCTGCTCGCCGCCGCTTAGTGTGCCGGCAACCTGCCGGATGCGCTCCCGGAGGCGCGGGAAGAGGACGAAGACCCGATCCAGATCCTCTCGAATGGCTCCACGATCGGTGCGGGTGTAGGCCCCCAGGTCGAGGTTCTCTGCGACGGTCAGCCGGGCGAAGATGCCTCGCCCTTCGGGGACCATGGCCACCCCCCGGCGAACGATTTCGTGAGGCTTCGTCTCCGTGAGATCCTCACCTCTCAGGAGAACGCGCCCCTGGCGAGGCTGCAAGAGGCCGCAGATCGTGCGCAGCGTCGTCGTCTTGCCGGCGCCGTTTCCGCCGATCAAGGTGACGATCTCGCCCTCCTCGACGCTCAAGGAGACTCCCTTCAGGGCATGGATGTTGCCATAGTAGGTGTGGACGTCCTGGACTTCGAGCAGCGACATCGCGGGTTCCTCGCAGGCTATTGGGCAGCCAGGCCGCCGATGCCCGCAGCGGCTCCACGTCCGAGATAGGCCTCGATCACACGCCGGTCCTTCTGCACCTCGAGGGGAGAGCCCTCGGAGATCTTCACCCCGTAGTCCAGGACGGTCACTCGCTCCGAGATCCCCATGACGACGCGCATGTCATGCTCGATCAAAAGAACCGTGATCCCCAGATCATCCCGGAGCCGCTTGATCAAGGCGGTGGTCTCGCTGGTTTCGCGCGTGTTCATCCCGGCGGTCGGCTCGTCGAGGAGCAGAAGACGGGGTCGGGTGGCGAGGGCACGGGCGATCTCCAGCCTTCGCTGCTCGCCGTAAGGGAGGTTCTTGGCCAGGAAGCTTTCCCTCCCCTTCAGGCTCACGTAACCCAGGAGACCGAGCGCATCGGAAAGGGCCTTGGCCTCTTCGCGCACGGCTCCGGGAAGGCGGAGCGCAGCACTGAAAGCGTTGGTTGTGAGATGCGAATGCATCCCCACCAGGGCATTTTCGATGGCGGTCATGTTGGGGAAGAGGCGGATGTTCTGGTAGGTGCGGGCCAAGCCCATGCGGACGATCTGATCAGGCGTATGGTCATTGAGGATCTTCCCGTCGAACACCATCTCCCCCTCATCGACGCCATAGAAACCCGTGAGGCAGTTGAAGAGTGTCGTCTTGCCGGCGCCGTTCGGCCCAATCACGCTGACGATCCCGCGCGCCGGGACGGTCAGGTCCAGATGGTCGACGGCCACCAGCCCCCCAAAGCGCTTGGTGATGGTCCGCACCTCAAGCAGATCGGTCATGGAGCACCGCCTGCCTCGGCCGCCGGCGCAGCGGCAAGAGAGGGTTCCTCGCTCGCTTCCGTCTCATGCATTTCAAGACGCCGCCGCCTGGACGGGATGATCCCCTCCGGCCGAAGGATCATCATCACCACCAGCAGCGCGCCAAAGGCCAGGATGCGGTAGGCCTCCAGCTCCCGCAGGATCTCCGGGAGCCCCTTGAGCACGAAGGCGCCGGCGATCACTCCCGGGACACTTGCCATCCCGCCGACGATCACCACGGCCAGAACATTGATCGAGACCATCAGCACGAAATCGTCCGGCCCCACGAACTGGCTGCGGGAGGCATACAGGACGCCTCCCAGCCCGGCGAAAGCCGCGCCCACCCCAAAGGCCAGCAGTTTGGCGGAAAGCGTGTTGATCCCCATGGCACGTGCCACCGTCTCGTCCTCCCGGATGGCGATCCAGGCCCGGCCTACCCGCGACTCCTGGAGGCGGAAGGTGAGGAAGATGACGATGACCACCCCCACGATGATCATGTACAGGAAGTCGCGGTCGCTGTTGAATGGCTGGCCGAACACCGACGGCTGGCCGATCGAGGGGATCCCGCGCGGGCCGTTGGAGAAGCCCGCCAGCGACTCGGCCTTCAGCAGGACCCGGATGATCTCACCGAAGCCGAGCGTCACGATCGCCAGATAGTCGCCGCGCAGCCGCAGGACCGGAATCCCGAGCAGCACTCCGATGACGGCCGCTAGGATGATCCCGATCGGCGCCACGAGCCAAAAGTTCCACATCAGGTTGTGCGGCGTTGGGGCGGTGAGCAGGGCCGCCGTGTAGGCGCCCACCGCGAAAAACACGACGTATCCCAGGTCGAGGAGCCCGGCCAATCCGACGACGATGTTCAGGCCCAGTCCCATCAGAACGTAGATGCCCACCGTTCCCAGGGTGAAATTCTGGTAGTTGTTCAGGCGCTGGGGCGTGATGAACAGGATCGCGGCGACAAGGACGTAGAGCGCAAAGTTGGTCCACTGGTTCCGCTTGAAGCCGCCGGTCCTTTGGGCGAGGGAGGCGCGTGCCGAGGCCAGCCGACCGGTGAGCGTCCACCGCGCCCGGGCCGCGCGAAACAGGCGATAGACCGCAACCCCCAGCAGGCATCCGGCCGTGCTGATCCCGAGATGGAACAGGGCGGCGGTCACGGGGGTTCGCTCCATCGACCACAGGTCCAGCGCAGCGGGCGAGACCTGAAAGAGGTAGGTGCGCAAGTCCGCGCCGGTGTCGTGGATCGCGATGAGAACGTAGGTCGTCAATCCGATGATCAATCCGGCGCTCAGCCCGGCGACCGCTCCCCGGATGGCAGCCTGCAAGATCGGGAGCTCTGCGTGATGAGCCCCCCGGGCCGACTGGGCCCCGATCCAGAGGGTGAGGAGAAGGAGCAAGATGACGAGGCCGGCCGGCGGGGAGACCCCGAGGCCTTCGCCAATCAGGGTCGAGAGGGTCGTGGTGGCGCCCAGGAATAGGAGCGAGACCACGACAACCCCCAGAACGAGGCCGGAACGGACTCCCTGTCGAAGGTCGGCGCGGATCATAGCTTCTCCTGGCTGAGGACTTCGCCGAGGAGCCCGGACGGGCGGAAGACCAGCACCAGGACCAGGATGGAAAACGCGATCACGTCCTTGAGCTGGAAATCCATCCCGAGCCCACCGGGACCCATCGACTCGATCAGGCCGAGGGTCATGGCGCCGAGCATTGCGCCTGGGATGTTGCCGATCCCGCCCAGGACGGCCGCGGTGAAGGCTTTGATCCCGGGTATGAATCCGACGAACGAATGGATTTGGCCGTAGTGAAGGCCCCACATCACGCCGGCCGACCCTGCCAGCACGCCGCTGATCGCGAACGTGCGCGAAATCACCGCGTCCACGTCGATGCCCATCAGCGCCGCGGTCGGCTTGTCTTCCGAGACCGCCCGCATGGCGCGCCCCAGGCGAGTGCGCTGGACGATCAGGTTGAGGGAGACGAGCAGGAGAATGGCCAGGACGAAGGTGAACACGCCCGTGTAGGTAATCAGCACGGGCTTGCCGGCGACTTCCAGGGTCCAGCCCAGATTGCGGTCGAGGGAGGGCAGGTTGTAATAGGTGCGGCGCTGGGGCCCGAACATGAGTTGGGCTGCGTTCTGCAGAAAGATCGAGGCCCCCACCGCACTGATCAGGGGGACCAGCCGCGGCGCTCGGCGCAGCGGCCGGTAGGCAAGCCGTTCGAGGGCTACACCGGTGATCGTGGAGGCCGCGATCCCGGCCAGAAACGCTAGCACGATCGAGAGCAGGGGCTGGGCATCGATGAAGGGGATGCGCGGCTCGTCTCCCACCATGATGGACTTGAGGGCCTCGAACACGAAGAACCCGGCGAACGCGCCCACCATGAACACCTCGCTGTGGGCGAAGTTGATCATGCGCAGGATGGCGTACACCAGGGTGTAGCCGATGGTGATCAGGGCGTAGACGCTGCCGATGATCAGGCCGGAGATGGCGAACTTGAGCCAGGTGTCGGGGCCATAGGCGCCCTCCACCACGATCACCGTGTACAGCCGCCATCCTAGGAAGACCAGGAAACCAACGCCGAGGACGATCTGGGCGATTTGATACGGAGTTATCCGCTTGCGGGCGTGTAAGGGAAGAACAGGCTCACCCATCGGGAATCCCTCAGCTGGGCGGGGGGCTGTCGGGGCGCGGAATCCGTCAACACCCATTCGACCGGTAGGGTGGGCTTTCCCACCCTACCGGTCCTTATGGGCACCAACGCACCAGATTACGGCGCGAAGTCCAAGGGCAGCTCCACCCATGCCCCGTCTTGGACCATGAAGGGTGCGAAACCGCCCGTGCCGCATTCGCCGGTCGCGTCACAGGTGATCGTGCCGATCAGCCCCTCGTAGCCCGAGGTGCTGCGTACGGCCGCCACCAGTGCGGCGCGCGGGATGTACAGGTTCCCGTCACCACCGACGACGCCTACGCTCTTGATCGCCTCCACCAGCACCATTGCCGCGGTGTAGCTGTACCAGCTGTAGGGGGAAAGCGAGCCGGTCGGGACTCCGTAGGCCTCCAGATATGCAGCATCGAAGGCCTCGACGGCAGTGCTCGTCGCCGGGCGGCCGGCCGAGGTGGCGTAAACACCTTCGGAATTAGCCCCGGCCAGATCGATGAACTGCGTGCCATAGATCCCGTCGTCGCTGATCAACGGGATGCCACCCAGCCCTGCACCGGCGCGCTGGTTGGCGATCACCGCGCCTTCGCCGGTGTAGCCGCCGAAGAAGAGCGCTTCGGGCGAGCTCGCGGCGATGTCCGCCAGCACGGCGCTGTAGTCTGTGCCGCCCACCTCGATGCCCTGGAAGGCGACCACCTCGCCACCCAGCGAGGTGAAGACGTCGCGAGCGCGCTGGGCCAGACCCAGGCCGTAGGCCCCGCCGTCATGGATGATGGCCAGGGTGTGGGCGCCCAGGTTGTTGAAGATCATGTTGGCCGCCAACGCTCCCTGGAACTTGTCGTTGCCGACCACCCGATTGAACACCGGATTGCTCTGCTCGGTGAGGTCGATGCGGGTTGCCGAGGGGGACATCATTGGCAAGTAGGCCTCAGCGTAGATCGGCATGGCGGCGTTGGTGGCGCCGGAGAACAGATGCCCTACGATCGCCACCACAGACGGGTCGGAGGCTAAGCGCTGCGCCACGCCTGCGGCTACTTCGGGCGACGCCTGATCGTCCTCCGCGTCCTGGACGAAGGCATGCCCCTCGAACTCGCCCGCATCGGCCAGGGCGAGGTCGATGCCCTGGGAGGCGTCGATGCCGAACGCCGAGACGTCACCGCTCATCGGGCCGGCGAAGCCGATGACGATCTCCTCACCGGGAGCGAAGACACCGCAGCCTCCGGCGTCCGTGGAGCAGATCTCGGGAACGGCTGCGACGGCCTCTTCGGTTTGCATCGGCGCTTCGGTCTCTATCGGGGCTTCGGTCGCTTCGGGGGTCTCGGTAGCGCCGCCGCAGGCGGCGAGGAGCATGCCCAGGATAACAAGCAGCCCCAGCACGGATGTAGTGCGTTTCATTTCCTCTCCTCCTCCAGAGAGTACATTCGCCTTACTTGACACACCTTGTCGATTTCCGATCTCGTTGGGAACTGAAGGCGCGCGGTGAACTGTCGATTCGATAGTCTCCTCCTTATGGACCGCTCGCCCTGCCGGCGGGTGAGGGCGTGCGGAACCCGGCGGAGCAGAGCGAGTGTCGGCGTGCCCGCTATTGTACGGTGGCACAGCCCGCAATGTCAACCTCCTGACCAGGGGCCTGGTTCGCGCCTCCTCGCTGGTGACGCTCACCCTTCCGACACCGGGGCGCGCTTATTTCCCGTACCGAGATCGACGGACCGCTCGAAAGCGGCCCAAATAGCCCGCGAAATCGCGGTCCGGAATCCGGCTTTTTCGAGGTAGTAGAGCGCCGCGGCCGTCGTCCCGGCCGGCGAGGTGACCTCGTTGCGCAGCCGGGCGAGGTGGCGAGGTGAGGCATTGTAGTAGGCTACCGAGCCCCGCACCGTCTGCACCACCAACTGCTCGGCAATCCTGCGGGGAAACCCGAGGTGGACGCCGGCGTCCACCATCGCCTCCATGAAGAGGAAGACATAGGCTGGCCCGGTTCCAGATAGAGCGGTGGCCATGTCGAGGAAATCTTCGTCTTCTGCGAAGATCTCTGGGCCGAGCGCCCCCAGAATCTGCCGGGCTTCCTCACGCTGGGCCGCGCTGACGGCCTCTGTCGCCGTCCAGACCGTGATTCCTTCGCCGATCTGGGCTGGGGTGTTGGGCATCGAGCGCACGACGCAAGCGTGGCCGAGCAGTCGCGAGAGGTTGGCGAGCCGAGCGCCCGCCACGATCGACAGCACTAGGGCTCCCGCGGGGATCGCCCCCTGGACGCCCGTCAAGGCCGGCACCAGGCTCTGCGGCTTGACACTGACGACCACGATATCGGCATCGTTAACGGCCTGGCGGTTGTCGGTTGTGGTTTGGAGGCCATACCGTTCAACGAGTTCGTGAAGCCGCTCTCCACGAGGCCCGCTCATTCGGATGTGCGCCGCGGGCACGCCGGCTCGGTCGATAAGGCCGGCCACCATGGCCTCGGCCATCACGCCAGGCCCGACAAAGGCAATGCGTCGGTCTCTCAGCATAAGCCCCTCACCAAACCATGGGCGCCCATCCAGGGGGCGCCCCTCCTCAGTGCCGACCAGACAATCCTAGCCGGCCCCATACCGGCGAGCTCGCACAGCAGTCGTGCCGAGTGCTCTAACGAGGACAGTCGGCGCGCTCAGACGGCAGTCAGGTGGGAAGCACGTTGGGTTTCATCGCCCAGGCGAGTCGCCAGCTCCGGCATCTCGGACCCTCTGCGACAGGCCTAGGTGCGCCGACGTTCCCCATACAGAAGCTGCTCCCGGACGCGCAAGTCGGTATTGCGGATCTTCAGAGCCAGGTCGGCGGCCAGGTTCTGCATCAGCCGGTAGCCGAGAAGGGGATCTTCGTCGCACAGGGCCATCAGCTTGGCCCGAGGGATGACGACGAGGCGGGTGTCGGCGGCGGCGGTTCGGGCGGTGGCCGAGCGCAAGCCCTGATCGACCAGGGCGACTTCGCCGAACGACTGGCCGCGCCGCAAGGTGGCAATCGTCGTCGGGCGGCTGGGCGTATCCGGCTGGTCGCTCACCAGGGCGGGGTCGACCAGGATCTCGACTTCCCCGCGGGTGATGATGTAGAGCTCATCGCTGGACGAGTTTTCCTTGAAGATGATCTGGCCGGCCCCAAACTGGCGCTCCTCGGAGGCCGAAACCACCCGCTCGAGTTGCTCGGCCGTGAAACCGTAGAAGATGTCGGCCTGCCGCATGGCGCCGCTGTGAGTCATGGCCGAGCCTCTCTCCGAAAGGCTGGGCCGAGTGTAGCACAGTTCGCCTCACAGTCAAAAGCCCCGCCGGGCCGCCGGCCTCTTGACGGGCCGCCCGCCGCGGGCTACGATAGCGGCGGAACGGGGGAAGCCCAGTATGCGCATCGGCATGATGGCGGATGCCTACAAGCCCCATGTCAGCGGGATCACACACTACATCCGCCTGAACAAGAGAGCCCTCGAGGCCGCCGGGCATAAGGTGTTCGTCTTCACCTTCGGCGGCCTCGAGTATGAGGACGATGAGCTCAACGTCGTCCGCTCTCCTGGGATCCCCCTTTCCGACACCGGCTACTACTTCAGCCTTCGCTACACACGCCACGCCCGCCGCAAGCTTCAGACCATGGACATCCTGCATGTCCATCACCCGTTCTTGAGCGGGCGGCTGGCGATCCGTTACGCCCGCCCGTTCGGAATCCCGGTCGTCTTCACCAACCACACCCGATACGACCTCTACGCCCACACCTATCTGCCCGTCCTTCCCGAGGAGATCAGCACGACGTTTATCGAGGCCTATCTCACCTCGTTTTGCCGCGAGGTCGATCTTGTCATCGCGCCCTCCGCTGGGCTGCGCGACGTCTTGCGCAACGTCCTGAGCGTCGATGCACCGCTTGAAGTCATCCCCAACGGGGTCGACATCGCCCCCTTTCGCTCCCCGGGGACCCCGCTTCCGCGTTCCTCCCTGGGATTCGACGGCTCGCATGTGGTCTTGATCTATGTCGGGCGTTTGGGGGCGGAAAAGAACCTCACCTTCCTGGTGCGCGCCTTCGCCGGAATCCATCCCGCCTATCCCCAGGCCCGGCTGTTGCTCGTGGGCGACGGCCCCGAGAGGGAAAACCTGGAGGACCAGGTGAGGCGAAGCGGCCTGGAGGGGAAGGTGGTGTTCACCGGGATGGTCGAATACTCCGGGCTGCCGGGGTACCTGGCCGCAGGCGATGCCTTCGTCACCGCCTCGGTGACCGAAGTCCATCCCCTGTCGGTGATCGAAGCCCTGGCGTCGGGGCTTCCTGTCATGGGCATTCGGTCCCCGGGCATGGAAGACACGATCGAGGACGGCGTGAACGGCTTCTTGAGCCCGGAAGATATGGCCGGTTTCACGGCCAAGCTGGCCCGCATCGTGGCTGAGCCGGAGACGCGACGCAGGATGGCGGAGCAGGCCAGGGCCTCGGCCGAGCCGTATGCCATCGAGCGCACAAGCGCACTTCTGATCCAGCACTACGAGCGCCTGGTCGTCGCCCGGCCCGCCAGACGTGAGAACCGCTGGCGGATGGCCTGGCAGCGGCTGGTGGATCGGGTGACGTGAAGAGAGAGGAGGTGGCCGCCCGCGGGGAAGGGCTGGCCCGGCGGCACCTCGAAGGCCTCGGTTATCGCATCCACGCGCACAACTGGCGCTGCCGCGAAGGGGAGATCGATCTCGTCGCCGAGGACGGCGAGACCCTCGTCTTCGTCGAGGTGAAGACCCGGACGGGCCGGCAGTTCGGCCCGCCGGAGGAATCGATCACGCGCGCGAAGCGGCGCCATCT
>DATEAV010000389.1:0-2887 GCA_035288185.1 Anaerolineales bacterium
CGGCATGCATCCTTAACACGACCAAGAGGGCGGAAAGTTCCCCCCTCTCCATTGTTGCCGCCCTTCGTGGGTCAGGGACGCCGCACGTCTTGGCATCCTGGACGGTCGGGGTTCAGATCTTGGCCTGTTGGCCAGCGGGGGCAGCGCGGGTGGGCCTGGAGAGGAATGTCAATGATCAGGCCGCCCGAAGGCGGCCCGAAGGTCTGTGTGCAACGAATGCCGGGTGTTTGTGCGCGGCTTCGGCCGGCGCCAAGGCGCGTCAGGGCGTCAGTTGCCCTGGGCGGTTTGGTCGGGAGAACCCTGCGGTGGAAGCGGGAGGTGAGCCAGGATTACTTGCCGCAGCTCATCGAACGTGAACGGCTTAGCCAGAAACCCGTCGGCACCCGCCTTGAGCGCCGCCTTTTGGTCCGCCGGGGTGGACTTCGCACTCACAACATGGATCGGGATGCGCGTTTGGTCGGAGTGCTCGCGCAGCCATCGTAAGAGTGTGAGGCCATCGATCTCGGGCATCATCACATCGAGCAGGATCATGCTCGGGTTCACCTGCTGGTAGAGCAGGAGGGCCTCGGTGGCATTGGTGGCGATCAGGACATCAAGCCCCAGGGGCTGAAGCGCCTCCTGAACAACCCTGGCGTAGCCGATCTCATCATCGATCAGCAGGATCACCGGTCGCGGCATGATGCCTCCCATCCGGGAGAAAAAAGCGATCGCAATCGACACTGCTATCATGGCCTCAGGCAATTGGCGAGGGGGATGGGTATTTCGTCCCAAATCGGCGGCGCCTCGGAACCCTCTCCATGAGGGGCGATCCCGTCCTCAGCCATCGGCGGGGCTTTGGGGAGTTGGGCCGTTTCCGGCGGAGACATCACGGACCCCGGCCTCCCATCGGGCGGGCGCCCGGCGCCCCTCGCCTAGCCGGGAAAGTCATCCAGGCAGGCGCGGACCCGCGCCAGGAGTTCGTCGGCGGCTAGGCCTTTCCAGACGACTTCGCCCGCGCCCGAAGCCAGGCCCGCCAGTGCCTGAGCCTCATCTTCTGCCAGCACGATACACGCCTGGGGAGATGGTCGCCGCGGCTGCAGCCAGGTAACCCTCCAGGGCCCTCACTCCACACCTCTCCCGGGCGTGCTAGCCCTGGGCCGCCGTGAGGCCCCACAGGGCCCCCATGCCGACGATGAGTGTCAGAAATACGTTTCGTGTCCGCCAGGCAATCAGCCCGGCGAGAAGCCCGGCCAGGAGGCGCGGGTTTTCGAGCGAGAGGACCGGCGATCCCCCGCGCATGACCAGCTCCGGGAAGACGATCGCAGAAAGCACGGCCGGGGGCACGTATCGAAGCGCGCGCACAACGAGCGGAGGCAGGCCCTGCCGGCCGAGGAGAAGGATCGGGGCCACGCGCACAGCGTAGGTCACCGCTCCTATCCCCAGGACGATAAGCCAGAGGCGCATGTCAGTCTCTCATCCCGACGTCGGCCCGCTGCCGGTCCGCCCACAAACCGGCCAGGATCCCCGCCACGGCGGCGACCATCAATCCAAGCCGATAGGGCAGCCCGGCCAACACGACGGCCAGCGTCCCTCCCACCAGCGCGGCCAGGAGCGTGGGCCGGTCGCGCAGAGTGGGGACCCCTAGGCCGATGAAGGTCAGCGGCAAGGTGAAATCCAGCGACCAATCGCGTGGCACCTGCGCCCCGAGGAAGACCCCGGCCGCTGTGCTCAGCTGCCAGGATGCCCAAAGAGTCAGCCCGGCCCCGAGGAAGAACCAATGCGCATGCCGCAGGGGGCCCTCGCTCTCCCCTTGGCGGTAGCGGGCGGCCGTCACCGCGTAGGCCTCGTCGGTAAGCAGGTAGCTGAGAAGCCATTTCCACGGCGCGGAGAGAGGCGCCAGATGGGGAGCCAATGAGAAGGAATACAGGCTGTGACGCAGGTTGAGGATGAAGGCGGTGGCGACGACGACCGCGGCCGAGGCGCCGGCGCCGATCAGCTGCGTCGCCGCGAATTGCGAGGAGCCGGCAAAGACGATCGACGACATCGCCAGCGCCAGGCCGGAGGGGATCCCGGCTTCGAGCGCCAGGACGCCGTAGATCATCCCGAAGGGGATCACCCCCGGCAGGAGGGGCAGCTCGGCGCGCACCCCCGCCAGGAATTCACAACGCGGCCCCACGATCGGGAGGATCTCTGTGGCCTTCGTTTCTCCACCCTCAATTGGCGGTCCCTCGCCCTCAGCCCGCAGATCCGGCGTCACCCCGGGCCTCCAGCCTGGATTCGCATTTCTTCAGGGAATCTTCGAAGCGCGCCTCCAAGTCCACGCCGGTCGTGTTCGCCAGGCAGACCAGCGCGAAGAGGGCGTCCCCGAGTTCCTCTTCCCACCCCCTCCCGGGCCGGAACGGAACTCGACCACAGTCGGCGGAGCGGAGCACCTCTTTGGCCGCCTCTCCGACCTCCGACACAAGATCCAGCAGCCGGACCTCCGGCGACGCCTCCAACCCATGTACCTGGACGAACCTTGCCGCCTGGTCCTGCAAGTCGCGGGCCTGCATGTTCACCTCCTGCAGCCGAGGAACACCGTATCGGCTCATCGGCCGCGCCCGCCGAGGATCTCTTCTCCAGGCATACAGCGATCCACCTCTCGAATGGAATGACCCGGCCCGCGGGCACTTCGGTGGGCAGCCTCCCGCATTCGGCCGGTACGCACGAATCCAGCCTCGAAATACGTCTTTCCGACGATGACGCCCACCGGGGCGGCCTCTATGCTACCCACGTGGTGGCCCGGCCGGAGCAACGAGCCATGAACCGCACCGCGCACCGGGAGGCCAATCCGTCCGTCGAGCTTCCCCTCCAGCCAGGCTCCCCTCGGCCTGGGAGTCGAGCGGAGCCATAGGCCGGGAGGGCCTGG
>DATEAV010000390.1:0-4641 GCA_035288185.1 Anaerolineales bacterium
TGCTCGCCCTTTGATTTCATCATGGCGGCCCGAGTGGGGGCGCCCTCCGACATCCGGCGCTCAGCGGGCGAGGTCATGCGCAACAACCCCCTGGGGGGCGTGTGCGGCCTCGTCTGCCCGGATACGCACTGCATGGCCGCCTGCTCGCACAAGCTCTTCGACGGCGCCATCGACATCCCCCGGGTGCAGGCGACGGTTGTGGAAATGGCCAAACGCCTCGGGGGGATACCGCAGTTCACGACGCCGAATGCCAAAGGGAAGAGGGTGGCCGTTGTCGGGGGCGGACCGGCGGGCCTGGCCGCGGCGGCATCGCTCGCCCAGATGGGGTATGAGGTCGAGCTCTTCGAGGCCCGCGACCGGCTCGGCGGGATGATGGCCCTGATCCCGGAGCATCGTCTCGACAAGAGAGTGATGGAGTCCGACATCGAGTTCATCCTCTCCCTGGGCCACATCTCCACGAGGCTCGGATCGAGGGTGGAAGATCCCCGGAAGCTGCTCGCGCAGGGCTACGATGCCGTCTGTGTCGCCGCCGGCCTCTGGCAGCCGATCCGTCTCGGCATCGAGAATGAAGACCTGGCCATTACGATGACCGATCTGCTGGCCGCGCCGGGGGCCCATACCTTCAGCGGGCGAGTGGCGGTGGTGGGCGGAGGGGCCACCGCCGTCGACTGCGCCGTCACCGCGAAGGCGCGCGGAGCGGAGCATGTCGAGCTCTTTATGCTGGAGAAGGTCTCCGAGATGCCGCTCACGGCGAAGGAGCGGCAGGAGCTGATCGCCTTCGACATCGAGGTGAACGGCCGGATCCGTGTCCAGCGAATCGTGAAGGGGAAGAAGGGGGTCGCCGGCGTCGAGACGATCAAGGTTGAGCTTCCGGAGGGCGAGGCCTTCCATCCGAGCCACGTCCGCGATGTGGGCGGCACCGAGGGAGCAAGGTCCGATATCCGGGCCGTCATCGTGGCGATCGGGATGCGCCGGACGGTTCCGCTGGAGCAGGCTAAAGGGGTCTTCTACGCCGGTGATATGGTTACGGGCCCGAAAACCGTCGTGGAGGCGGCCGCGTCCGGTAAGAACGCGGCCCTTCAGATCGAGGCCTACCTGAGCGCCCAGAAGGAGCCGATCATCGAGAAGGCGACGAAATCCTACTTCGCCTTGCCCGGCTTCCGCTCCCTGCCGGTCTCCCTGGAGACCGAGTTCTTCGGGCGGCCGATTCGCTCGCCCTACCTGCTCTCGGCCTCGCCGGCCACCGACGGCCACGCGCAATTGACTCAGGCATACCAGGCCGGATGGGCGGGTGGGGTGATGAAGACGGCCTTCGACGACGTCCCCATCCATATCCCGTCGGAATACATGTTCACCTTTGGGCCCCAGACCTATGGAAATTGCGACAATGTGTCCGGGCATCCCTTGGATCGTGTCTGTCGGGAGGTGGAGCAGCTTGTTCGCGAATGGCCGGACCGTCTCACGCTGGCCTCCACCGGCGGCCCCGTCAGCGGCAACGACGCCTCCGACGCGGCCGGCTGGCAGTCGAACACAAGGAAGCTGGAAGCGGCCGGCGTGATGGGCATCGAATACTCCCTGTCCTGTCCGCAGGGCGGCGATGGGACCAAAGGCGACATCGTCTCCCAAGATGCCGAGCTGACGGCCAAGATCATCGATTGGATCATGGCCGTCGGTTCCCCGGACGTCCCGAAGCTCTTCAAGCTGACCGCGGCCGTGACCTCGATCGTCCCGATCCTTCGCGCCATCCGGGAGGCCCTGGCGCGCTATCCCGGCAAGCCGGCGGGGGTCACCCTGGCCAACACCTTTCCCACGCTCGCCTTCCGGGCGGCCGGCGACGGGCGCGCTTGGGAGGAAGGAGTGGTCGTGGGGATGAGTGGGGAGGGTGTGACGCCCATCTCCTACCTGACCCTGGCCAAGGCGGTGCCGGAAGGCGTAGCGATCTCGGGCAATGGTGGCCCGATGGACTATAAGGCAGCCATGGACTTCCTGGCACTCGGGGTGAAGACCGTCCAGTTCTGCACCATCGTGCTCAAGCATGGATATGGGATCATCCGGGAGCTGGAATCGGGCACGGCGTACCTGATGCAGGATCGCGGGATCGGATCCATACCCGAGTTGATCGGGTGCGCCCAGCCGCACCCCATCACCGACTTCATGGCCCTCTCGGCGTTGAAGCGAGTCTCCGAGTTCAACCATGAGCTGTGCGTCTCCTGCGGTAACTGCGCCCGCTGTCCCTATCTGGCCATCGAGCTGGATGACCGCGGGCTCCCGTCGTCGGATCCGGCCAAATGCATCGGGTGCTCCATCTGTGCCAAGAAGTGCTTTGTGGGAGCCATCCAGATGCGGGCTCGCACGCCCCAGGAAATCGAAGCGCTGGTGGAGAGCTGACCAGGCGTCCGGAGGCATCCGTCGAGGCGGCGTCGCGATTCGTTCTGCTACGCCTTGGCAGGGAAAGGACCAACCATGGCCACACGGTTCGAGAATGGCATCGTCGTCACACTGGGGAAGAATAACCAGGTTCTCTGGAATGCCACCGTCGTCACCGAAGGGGATCGGATCGCGGGCCTGGGCAAGGCCAGTGAGATGGCTCGACGATTCCCCCAGGCCGACGTCGTCGAGTGCGCGGGGAGGGTCATCCTTCCCGGCTTCATCTGCGCGCATCACCATCTCTACTCAACCATGGCCCGCGGCATGAAGCCGCCGGGTGAACCGGCCTCGGACTTTGTGGAGATTCTCGAGCGACTCTGGTGGAGGCTCGACAAAGCGCTCTCCGAGGAGGATATCACGCTCTCGGCCCAGATCCCTCTCGCCGAGTGCATCCGAAATGGCACGACCACGATCATCGACCACCATGCCTCCCCGTCGTTTCGCGAGGGGTCGCTCGACCTGATCGAAAAGGCGGTGCGGGAGGCAGGCCTGCGCGCCTCACTCTGCTACGAAGTCTCGGACCGGAACACGCCCGGCGGTGGAATTGCCGAGAACGAGCGATTCATCAAGAAGACGGGCGCGGGTGACGGACAGATCGCGGCCATGATGGGCCTGCATGCCTCCTTCACCCTCTCGGACGAGACGATGGCGAAGTGCGTAGGGATTGCCCGGGACGCCGGCGTGGGCTGCCACATCCATGTGGCGGAAGACGCCGCCGATCGAAAGGACTCGCTGGAGAAGTATAAGCTGGCCACGGTCCATCGCCTGCATCGGCTTGGTGTCACCGGCGAGCGTTCGATCTTCGTTCACTGCATCCACATCGACGAAACAGAGATCGATGTCCTAGGCGGCACGCGCACTGCCGTCTCCCACAACCCCGAGTCGAACATGAACAACGCCGTCGGGGTGAGCCAGGTGCTTGGGATGCTGGCCAAGGGCGTGCTGGTGGGACTGGGCACCGACGGGATGTCGTCGGACATGCTTGCCCAGATGCGCTGCGCCTATTTGCTGCAGCGGCTGGATCGGCGGGACCCGCGGGTGGCCTTCCTGGAGGCGCCGCAGCTGCTGCTGCAGAACAACGCACAGATCTGCGAGCGCCAGTTCGGCCTCCGCCTGGGCGAGATCGGGGAGGGATTGCCGGCGGATCTGGCCATCCTCGATTACCAGCCCCCGACGCCGCTTGACGGGAACAACTTCCTGGGCCATTTGATCTTCGGCCTTGTGGACGCCACGGTCGACACGACGGTCTGCCGGGGCCAGATCCTGATGCGCGACAAGAAGATCCTGACTCTGGATCTTGAGCGGATTTCTGCCCGCTCGCGTGAGCTGGCGCCCAAGATGTGGCGTCGTCTCTAGGTCTACCGGGCCCTGGGTTGGTGGTGAGGTGAGCGATGGAACGCGTTGGCCTGTATCTGCAGGATGTGCACAACTTACGGGATGGCCTGGATTGGGTGCGCCACGCGGAGCGAAAAGGCTTCGAGGGCGTCTGGCAGGCCGAGTCGCGGTTGGTGAGGGATGCCATCGTCCCCATGGCGGCCTACGCCGCGGTCAGCGACCGGATCAAGGTGGGTTCCGGAGTGATCAACAACTGGACCCGCAACATCGGGCTGCTGGCGGCGACCTTCCTGACGTTGGACGACCTGGCTCCGAACCGCATCTTGTGCGGCATCGGCGCGTGGTGGGATCCGCTGGCGCGGAACGTGGGGATCAAGCGCCGCAAGCCTGTGCTGGCGATGCGAGAGACGGTGACGGTGTTGAGGCGTCTGCTGAACCTGGAGCGGGTGACCTTCCATGGGGAGTTCCACAATCTCGATGGGGTGGAGCTGGATGTGGTGCACGGAAGGCGTGCGCCTCGCCGCGTGCCGATCGTGATCGGTGCAGTGGGTCGGAACATGCTCGAGCTCGCCGGCGAGATCGCCGACGGCGTCTTGCTCAACTACTGTGTTCCGGTCGAGTACAACGACACGGCGCTGGAGCGCCTCGAGGCCGGGGCCCACAAAGCCGGCAGGTCGCTGGATGAGGTCGACCGCTACCAGTTGGTGGTCTGCTCGGTCGATCACGACCGCGAGAAAGCGCTCGAGTGCAGCCGGGGCCTGATCACGCAGTATCTCGCCCAGCAGCCCCACATCGCGGAAGCCAGCGGGGTCTCCAAGGACGTGGTGGCCGAAATCCAATCGATCCTTGGCTGGCCGGCAACTCGGGAGCAGATCGAGC
>DATEAV010000391.1:0-2622 GCA_035288185.1 Anaerolineales bacterium
AAAGAGCTTCAGGCTGCACAAGGCCAGGGTGCAGGTGTTGCGCGCCGCGTGCTTCTCATTCTTGAGATAGAGCAGGTATTGGCGCAGCTCCTCCTCGCTGATCACCTCCGGGGACTTGCCATAGTGCTCCGCCAGTTGCCGGGCCACGCGCACGTAGGATTCCTGCGTCCGCGCAGACAGACCGCGCAATTGCAGATCTTCGATGAAACGTTGCCGTGCGGGTGTCATGGCACCATCTCCTGCCAAGAGGGTTGGCCAGGAAATATGGCCTCACGCAAGTTGAAGGGGGAGCTTACCGAAGAACGCTCAGCGATGCACTCGCCCTGCGCGAAACGCTTAGTTCAACTATTGATCCTACGGCAGAGCGCCCGGCAACGCGGGCACTCTCACCCCTCTCGCCTGCCCCGGGTCCCCTGGGCCCCCGGGGCCTGATCGTCGCGGGCTGCCTCCACTCTACGTTCCCGGCCTGAAGGAACCCTGAGCCTTCAATGACAGCTTACGCGCCTGGTCCCCTCGCATAGAACGAGATTCTCACCTGCACCTGCGCCACGGCGCAGTTGCAGGCGCAGGTGTCGGCCGGCGAAGCCGGCCTCAGAATGACATTATGGGAGCGGCGCAATCCCTCCCTTCGCAGGCCGACCTTCGCGCCACACCGGCGAAGCCTCGATCAGCCGACGCGCCCCGTTCGCTACTTCCACTGGGAGTCAAGTCACAGGGCCGCTCCCAGAAGAGCACTGGGACGTTGTTTGCGAGGGGCGTGTAGGGGAGCGCGGCCCCCTCGCCCCACGCGAAGCTGAGAGGTTAGTCGGCCGGCATGCGTCGGAGATGGGAACTATCGGAGCGGCTCGGAGGTTGTCCGTGATAAGAAACCGGGGGCCGAGGGCGGCCCTCGGAATGACATAATAGACAAGGCGCGCAGGCGGAAAGCTCCAGGGGGCAAGGACAGCGCGCGCAGAATTCGGATGGCCGCCCTCATGAATCTCGCCGCCACCCCCCGGGACGAACGACATCCCTCGAATCGGACCTCGAATGGGGTAGAATGCAAGGGCGTCCATGGAAGCCATCCGCATCGCCCCGCCCGCCGAGAGCGAGGTCCGTTTCACCGAGCCCCGCCCCACGGTCCAAATCCACTTGCCCGACGGCCGTGTCCTGGAAGGCCCGCGCGGCGCCCAGCTCGCCACCCTGCTCGCGCCTCTCGCCGATCCGGCCGACCCCACGGTTGGAGCGATCCTCAACTCCGAGCTGCGCGAGCTCACCTTCCCGGTCGAGCTCGATGGGCGCGCCCGCCCCGTCACGATGGGCGAGGCCGACGGGATGCGCATCTACCGCCGCTCGCTCACCTTTCTCCTGGCGGCCGCCTTCGAGGAGCTCTTCCCCGGCGCCCGGCTGATGGTCGATCACTCGGTGTCGTCCGGCGGCTACTACTGCGAGGTGAGCGGCCGCCCGCCCCTCACCGCCGAGGAGCTCGCCCGCCTCGAGGCCCGCATGCGCGCCCTGGTGGAGGCCGATCTCCCCTTCGCCAAGTCGCAGGTGCCGCTGGAGGAAGCCGTCGCCTACTTCCAGGCGAAGGGCCAGAGCGACAAGGCCCGCCTCCTGGCCCACCGCCGCAAGCCCCACCTCGTCCTCTACGAGATGAACCGGCTGCGCGACTACCATCACGGCTACATGGTCCCGAGCACGGGCTACCTGCGCTGGTTTGCCCTGGCGCTCACCAACAGCGGCTTCACCCTGCGCTTCCCCCGGCGCCTCGAGCCCATCGCTCTCCAGGCGCCGCCCGAGTATCCCAAGCTCCTGGCCACATTCCGGGAGTACGGCGACTGGCTCGAGACGCTGGGCATCTCCTCGGTGGGCGCCCTCAACGACGCGATCGCCGATGGCTTGGCGGCACAGGTGATCCTGGTCTCCGAGGCGTTGCAGGAGCGGCGCATTGCCGAGATCGCGGCCATGATTGCTGCCCAGCGCGATCTCGTCCGCCTCGTCCTGATCTCCGGCCCCTCCGCCTCGGGCAAGACCACCTTCTCGCGCCGCCTCTCCATCCAGCTCCTGGCGCGTGGCATCTCCCCCGTGCCCATCGAGCTCGACAACTTCTTCGTCGACCGGGTGAAGACGCCCATGGATGAGCAAGGCCAATATGACTACGAGGCCCTCGACGCGCTCGACCGGCGGCGCCTCAACCGCGACCTGAGCCGCTTGATCTCCGGCCAGCCCACCCGGCTGCCCCACTACGACTTCAAGAGTGGCCTGCAGGAGGAGGGCGAGGAGGCCCGGCTTAGCCCGGGGCAGATCCTGATCCTGGAAGGAATTCACGGCCTCAATCCGGCTCTCGTCCCCGAGGTCCCTCCCGAAAACACGTTTCGGGTCTACGTCTCGGCCCTCACCCAGCTCAACCTCGACTCCTACAACCGCGTCTCCACGACCGACACCCGCCTCGTCCGGCGCATCGTCCGTGACGCCTCCCAGCGCGGCTACTCGGCGTCCGAGACGATCCGCCGCTGGGAGTCCGTGCGGCGAGGGGAGAAGCGCTACATCTTCCCGTTCCAGGAGAACGCCGACGTGATGTTCAATTCGGCCCTGGCCTACGAGGGCTCGGCGCTCGCGCCCCTCGCCGAGCCGCTCCTCCGC
>DATEAV010000392.1:0-3768 GCA_035288185.1 Anaerolineales bacterium
CCGGCCTCGGCGGGCCGGGCTACTTCTTCGCCACGGAGCTGGATCCCTCTCTCGACTTCGGCGAGGCCGGCGCAGTCGCCATGAGCAGCGCCGGCATGGGCACCAACGGCAGCCAATTCTTCATTTCCCTCGCCCCGCTGCCCCAGTTCAATGGCTCCCGCACCATCTTCGGGCAAGTGCTCTCGGGTCTCGAGATCTTGCTGGCCCTCCCCCGCCGCGACCCGCTATTCGATCTGCTGAACCCGGCAGGAGCTACGATCCTCTCGGTCACAATCGAGGAGCGCTGAGCCCGATGCAGAACCGCACCGACTGGCTGAGCCTGACGGTCTTCGCCCTCTCGCTGGCGGGAATCCTCCTCGGCCTCGCCGCGACTCTCGGCTTGCTGATCATTCTGCTCATCGACCTGGCGACCGGCAGCTCGGGAAACGCGCTTTCCGTCGCCTGGGCAGCCGCCTCGCTCGTCACCGTTTCGCTGCTCGGTGTCCCGATGGCCTACTGGACGGGCCGCAAGATTCTGGTGGGGAAAAGCCCCGTTCGCGCTCGGCCGCCCGCCGCCTTGGCGGCGATCGCTCTCCTCTTTCCGATCGCAATCGCCGCCGGCTACCTGGCGTCTGAGAAAGGGCTCCTCCCCGGGATCCTCGGGCCGGCGGCGCAGGTGCTGGCCGCGGGCATTCCGGCCGCGCTCATCGCGCTCACGGTCCGGCGGATCTCCCAGCCCATCACGCCCACCCGCGCCTGGGGGCACTTCCTCATGGGGCTCTGGGCCGCCCCGGTTCTCGCCCTGGCCCTCGAGGCGGCGCTCCTCGTCGTATTTGCCATCGTCCTCTTCGCCGGGTTGGCCTTCCAACCGGGCATGCAGGATCTCCTGCTCGACCTGAGCATGAACCCAGGCCTCACGCCAGGGAGGATCGATGAGAGCCTGACCACGATCTTGCTCAGCCCGTGGACCGTGTTCTGCATCCTGGCCTACATCGCAGTCCTTGTCCCAATGCTCGAGGAGGGGATCAAGATCCTCGGGGTGGCGCCTTTTCTCCGATTGCCTCTCACGCCCAGTGAAGCCTTCCTCGGCGGAGTCCTCGCCGGGCTGGGCTATGCCCTCTTCGAAGCGCTCTTTCTTCCCCAGCCCGGGGCCGGATGGGCTCAGACGATGCTTGCCCGCGTGGGAGCCACCCTGATGCACGCCTTCACCGCGGGCCTGACGGGATGGGCGATAGCCGAGGCGGCCGTGCGGCGCAGGGCGGGCCCCATTCTTCTGGCCTACCCTGGCGCCGTTGCCATTCACGGGATCTGGAATGCCAGCGCGGTGACGGTCGGTCTGGCGGCCGTGGCAGCCGAGGCGGGGGAGAGAGACCTCACCGATCCCCCTTACGCGATCGCCGCCGCGGTTGCTGCGGCAATCTTGCTCATCCTGACGATCGGAGCCGCCGCGGGGATCGCCGCCTTCTCCCGCCGCCTTCGGCCGCGGGCCGAGGCCCCGCCAGGCATCCCGGACGCATTTTCTTAGCCCGAAGCGATCTAGGCGCTCTGATCCTGTGCGCCACCAAGAACGAGATCATCATCCGCGGGGGGTGATGTCTCCGTTCCCTGGGCACCTCCGCCCCCAGCACACCAATGTCATCCTGAAGGCCGTTCCCTGACCTGCAACCACTCCTCGGGCTTCGGGAGGCCTGACACTTGCACCTGCGGCATCAGCGCAGGTGAGGATCTCGTTGCCACCCATATTCTCAACGTGGCCAAGAACGAGATCCTCACCTGCACTTGCATGCAGGTGCAAGTGTCGGCCTCCGAGGACCTGAGATGAGCCGACATCCCAGAAGACGGCCTCAGGATGACATTAAGGAGATGGTTCTCGAGCTGCTTCCTGGATTGCTTGCTGCTGCTCAGTTGACGTCACCAGCAGTCTGCGAAGCGGGCAACGCTTGTACCCGCGACCGCAGGGCGGTGGCAGTTTCAGATGAGGATCTCTCATGTTTCACTTGTGAGATCCTCACCTGCGAAGGTTTGCGGCGAGGCGACATTCTAGGAGACGGCCTCAGGATGACGTTAAGTGAGGACGCCAGGCCGAAATCATTGGCGCGGTCCGCGCCAGGGACGGCGCGCTGTCGGGCGTGTCTCGCCTGGCGGCGGAGTGACCGACCCCAGCCAGCAACCCCGCCCTCTCTTTGTTGAGACCACCCTTAGAGGCTGGGCAGTGCCGAGGGGTTCCTGTCCGCGAAGTGCAGCTACGGCGCGGCGGGCTCTTCCGGGGCGGGTTGACGGGCCTCCTCGGCGGCCCTCCGCCGGCGGAGGCGCGAGGAGACGAACTCGACGCCCATCGGGGCGACCGAAATCAGGATGATCGCCACCACGACGAAGCTGAAGTTCTCTTTCACGATCGGGATGTTGCCAAAGAAGAAGCCGAGGAAGATGAAACCGGCGGTCCACACCAGCCCGCCGAAGACGTTGTAAGCGATGAATCGGCCGTACGACATCTCGCCGACGCCCGCCACAAACGGAGCAAAGGTGCGAAGGATGGGGATGAAGCGCGCCAGGAAGATCGTCTTGCCGCCGTGGCGTTCATAGAACCGGTGCGTCCGCTCCAGGTATTCCCGCTTCAGCCAGGGAACGTTCATCTCGAAGACGCGAGGCCCGATCGCGTGGCCGATCCAGTAGTTGGCCGTGTCGCCGGCGACCGCCGCGGCGAAGAGAAGCGGGAAGAGCAGCCGAATATCCAGAGCGCCCAATGCGGCAAAGGTGCCGGCCGCGAAGAGCAGGGAATCTCCCGGCAGGAGCGGGGTCACAACGAGCCCGGTCTCGACGAAGATCACCAGGAACAGAATCAGGTAGGTCCACCCGCCGAAGCGCGTGATCACCAGGCTGAGGTGCTCATCCAGGTGAAGGAAGATGTCGATCAGCTGGGCAATGAGGTCCATCGCAGTTGGATCGCTCCGCTGATTCCCCGTGCCGCAACGGCCCTTGATGGGGGAATGGCTCCGGGAGAACTCGGCGATTATAGCACGCCCGCGCGCCGGGCCACTCGCAAGGCGGCGCAGCTTGCGCCCCGCGCGAGCGGCTCCCGCGCTTGCTTGCTTGACAAGGATTCCTCGCTATGCTACAGTTCGCCGCGCTCTGCCCGCACGACCCGTACAATTCAGCCGCTCGCAAGGAGCGCCTCGTCGTGGCCAAGCCGCGCACGGATCTCATGGTAGCGCGCCTGCGCGATTTGCAGGCCTCCTCTCCGGACGTCGAAGCCTCGGCCGTCGTCAGCGTGGACGGCCTCACGATGGCCTCCGCTCTCCCGGGGGACGTGGAGGAAGACCGCGTTTCGGCAATGTCCGCCGCCATGCTCTCGCTGGGAGAACGGATCGCGAGCGAGCTGGGGCGCGGAAAGCTCGATCAGGTGTATATCCGGGGCGAGGTCGGTTACGTCGTCTTGATGGCGGTGGGGCTGGAGGCAGTCCTCACCGTCCTGGCGCGGCAGCAGGCCAAACTAGGCCTGCTGTTCCTCGATATGCGCCGTGCGGCGGACGACCTCGCTAAGCTCTTCACCTAGGCTGAGGGCCGACGGTGCCGATCCCGAAGAGCGGTTTCACCTACCCCAACCGCCTCACACGCTCGTTCTTGCTGGCGCTCGAGGATGTGATGGGACGCCACGGCGTCAGCGCCATCCTCAACTTCGCCGGGCTCTCGCAATGGATCCAGCACTACCCGGACGACAGCCTGGAGCGCGGAGTCGACTTCGCGGATTTCTCGACCATCGGCGGGGCGCTGGAGGAAATGTATGGGCCG
>DATEAV010000393.1:0-13852 GCA_035288185.1 Anaerolineales bacterium
ACTCGGTCGATCTGAGATTAGTTCACACGCGGTCAGGATGACATAAGCGGGGAGGTCATCTTGTGCCCGAGGGACTCGCCGCCTCCCGGGTCCGCCACAGGATCCCCGAGGGATTGCCATCCCATGTCCGCGACCCGCAGCGCAGCCCGCTATGCCGAGCGATCCTCAGGGGCCTCTCACAGCTTGGGGAATCGGCTGAGCACCGTGGCGGGCGTGGGAACGCTCGCCCGATCGCCGATGGCGAGCTCCGCCGGCGCCTTCCCCGCATCCTTCGCCGCACTTTGAAACACGCCGATCGGCGTGCCCTCGGCGATGGACTTCATCTCGAGGAAGGCCTGGCCGAGAAGATACCCCTCGGAGTCGACGGCGCACGACGTAACGAAGCCGATGACACGGCCTCGCCTATCAACGACGGGATCGCCCGAGTGCGCCATGCGCACGCCCTTCTCGTCGAAACGGAAGCGCGTCACTTCGCCTTTCCGCCCCGCCTCTTGCGCCAGAAACGCCGCCCGCCCGACAAACCACGGCTTGTAGGTCTTGACGTAGCTTGCGAAGCCCGCCGCGCCCACGCCGAGGTTTCGCGGGCCGGCCATCTCGTGGCCGTAGAGCGGGAGGCCCGCCTCGGTGCGCAGCGAATCGCGGGCGCCCAGGCCGACGGGCTTCAGCCCAAACGGTCCACCAACAGCCAGGAGCGCCTGCCAGAGGTCGACGGATCGTTCGGGGTGGACAAAGAGCTCGAAGGCGACGCGCTCCCCCGTGTACCCGGTCCGGCTGACGACCAGGTCGAAACCTCCGAAGTTCCCCTCCATCAATCCCGCCCACTTCAGTGCGCGGAGCTTCTCGGCGGTCGGCGCCTCGCATCCGAGCGCCAGCAGAATGTCGCGGCTCTTCGGACCCTGCAGGGCGATATCGACGCGCATCTCGCTGCCCTGGCGGGGATCGCGCAGGTTGCGCAGCCGGCATCCCCGCCCGAAGGCCTTGGCCCACGGCCGCTCCAGATCGACGCGCGCTTCCCCCTGGCGCACGGCGTTCAACCACGCCCAGTCCTTGTCGTCATTCGAGGCGTTGACCACCACCAGGTAGGCCTCCGGCCCCCGGCGATAGACCAGCGTGTCGTCGACCGCCGAGGCATCCGGGAGGAGGAACTGCGTATAGAGCGACTCTCCGACGTCGAGCGAGCCGACGTCGTTGGTGACTACGCTATCCAAGAACGCGCTGGCTTGCAGGCCCTCCACCTGGTAGACACCCATGTGGCTGACGTCGAACAGGCCGGCCGCTGTGCGCGTGGCCAGGTGTTCGTCGATCACCGAGGTGTACCAGACCGGCATCTCCCACCCAGCGAAGGGAACCATCTTGGCGCCCATCGCCCGATGGGTGGAATGGAGCGCGGTCTTGCGGATCTCGGCGGGCTCGCCCTCCGCCCAGGCGAAATCCGGGAGCGGTTGCCCCTCGCCCTTGGGAATTCCGATGAACCACGGCTTGTCGACACCGGTGTGCCGATCCGCGTTCGTCGCCGCGCTGGCCTCGCCCTCAAGCCGAACGACCACCGGCCCGGGCAGCTTCCGGGCGAGGTCGTCGGGATCGACGCCGACAAACCCGTCGGAGAGATCTCTGAGCCAGGCGAGCACGAGCGACGCTTGCTCGGAGGGAACGGCCAGGCGCCACTCCCGGCCGTTGTTGTCGCGGGTGAGCGTGGCGTCGACGGCGCCTCGCGGCGTGTTCAGGAAAACGTTCGCCGATGCCCCGGCCGAGATCTCCTCGGGGCGCGCGCTGGTGGCCCAGCAAAGGAAAGCATCCACCGCTTCGCCCCGCAAGGCGATGGGCACGATCTTGCCTTTCGGCGCCGGATCGTCGAGGTAGTAGAAGTGAGGGTAGCCGTGCGTCGTCGGCTCGAAGTCGAGGCCCATCCGCCCGGCAAGATTGCGCGCTTGGATCCGGACGCGGTTCAGCACCTCGAAATCCACCTTCGCCCGCGTCATCTGCCCCTTCCGGCCGAGGAGACGGTGGGGCGTGCATGCGTGCAGGGCGTCGGCGATCAGGCCGGCGAGCTCACGCGTCTCTGGCTCCTTGAAGCCGCGCTGCGTCACCCACGGTGTCCCCAGGCGAATCCCGCTCGGATTGGCGGCGCTGGCGTCGCCGGGGATGGTGTTGCGGTTGACAACGATTCCCGCCAGGTCGAGGATGCGGGCGGCCTGGTCGCCCGAGAGCGCCGAGCCATCGGTGCCGGTCACCGACCTGCAGTCGAGGTTGGTCAGATGAGTGTCGGTTCCGCCGAAGGGGATGCGGAAGCCGGCCTGGCGGAGCGCTTCCGTGAGCGTGATGCAGTTGGCCACGATCTGTCGCTGCAAGGCACGAAATTGCTCAGTCGCGGCGAGCTTGAAAGCCAGCGCCTGGGCAGCCATCGTTGCCACGTGTGGGCCCCCCTGCTCTCCCGGGAAGACGGCCCGGTCGATCAAGCGCGCCAGGCGCGGGGAGGTGGTGAGGATAACCGCGCCGCGCGGCCCACAGATCGATTTGTGGGTGGTGAACGTGACGACGTCGGCAACCCCCACCGGCGAGGGGAAGACGCCCGCGGCCACCAGCCCGGCCACATGGGCGATGTCGGCCAGGAGATAGGCCCCGACGGCGTCGGCGATCTGGCGGAATCGCTTCCAATCGACCGACCACGGATAGGAAGAGTAGCCGGCGATGATCATCTTGGGTTGATGCTCGCGGGCCAGAGCTTCGACGGCGTCGTAGTCGATGCGCTCCGTCTTCGGATCGACGACGTAGTGGGCAATCCGGTAGAGCTTTCCCGAGCGGTTGGCGGGCGAGCCGTGGGTGAGGTGGCCACCGTGCAGGAGGTTCATGCCCATCACAACGTCGCCGGGGTTCACGAGCGCGTGGTAGACGGCGTTGTTGGCGGGTGCGCCGGAGAGCGCCTGAACGTTGACGAAGATCTTTTCGGGCGTGAGGCCATTGGCGGCAAAGGCTTCGGCGCAACGGCGGCGGGCGAGGGCTTCGACGGCGTCGGCATACTCGACGCCTTTGTAGTAGCGCGGATCGGAGTTGCGGCGATAGTGCGCCAGCCGGGATTCCAGATCGAGGATCTCGGGCTCGGTCATCGCCCGCGTCTCCTCGTCGGGGTAGCCTTCGGCGTAGATATTCTGGAAGGCCGAGCTGAGCGCCTCGCGCACGGCGAGCGGGGCCGCGCTCTCGGAGGGGATCAGAATCAGTTTTCGCGCCTGCCGCTCGGATTCGATTTGGGTGAGTTCGTGGAGGGCGGGATCGAGCTCGGCCAGGCGGCCGCGGAAGAGGAAATCGGGCATCGGGTGCTCCCTTGAGGGTCGGGGTCGTTGCACGCGGGGCCTAGATGTCAGACAACTTGATTCTATGCCCGCCCGGGAGGAGGGTCAAGGAAAGGCATCACGTGCTGGCAGGTTCGTTTGTCCCCCATTGTCAACAGACCTGATAGGTGCGAACGTGCTGCACCTGTCAGGTCTCAGAGCATACGGACAATTCCTGCACCGTCCGACGAAGAGCCTCCGCGGTTGGCGCGTCTCGAATGCCCCCACCCCGTTCGGGCCGCGAAGCCCCGGCCCGCCTGGGCGAGACGGCCCCTTGCCCCTCCCCCGGCAGTCGCGGCGACCGCCTCAAAGAGGAGGTTTTGCCGGGGGAGGGGAGGTTAGTTTAGGAGGCAAGGGGCGGCTCTGCTGCCCCTTGCCTCCTAACATCTCCAGCCCCCTCTCCGCTTGAGTACAACGCACGGATGAATCATCACAAGCGGAGAGGGGGTAGGGGGTGAGGCGGAAACCTCGGGGTCAGGAGACCCCGACACAACGGATGCGCCGCCGACCGCCTCGTCCCGGTGGGCCGCCGGCCGTTCGCCCCGCGGTCGGGGGCCTCGCGGCCCGAACGGGAGGACGGCGGCGCACACGCTGCTGGCTGTGTGGCACCCGCCGTCCTTCGAAGACCCCCGAGCGGAGCGAGCGGGGATGGCGGGGGGACGCGCGTCGGCCTCACGGGCCGGGGAGCGGGCCCCCCTCGTACACCCAGAGGTCAAAGAGGGAATCGAGATCGCAGCTGCATGTTGCTTCAGCGGTTGCCTGGAAATCCTCCGGCAGGGCGAAGCCGTAGAGATGATCCTGATAGTAGGCTCGAAGGAACTCCTCGAAGGCCTCGGGCCCGAGCTCACGCCGCAGCGTCTCGAAGAAGAGTGCCCCCTTCAGATAGACGATGACCGCGTATTCAAACTCGTTCTCATACTCACCAACGGGCAGACCCACAGGCAGATCCGGATCCTCTGCCTGGGATTCGACGATTGCCCGCAGCCCCTCGAGCGCCGTGGTTCCGCGTTGAGGCCCGAAGGCTGCCTCATAGTAGAGGATCTCCGTGAATGTGGCGGCCGCCTCGTCGAGCCAGGGATCGAGAAGCTGGTCGTTGCCGATGAGGCCGTAGAACCATTGATGGCCCACTTCATGGACCACCGGCTCCACCACGCTGAAACCGCCGAGGGTCCCGATGAACACCAGGCCCGGATACTCGATCCCGCCATAGGCGTCGGGCGCGTCGACGAGGTCGAGCTCGGTGTAGGGGTAGGGGCCGAGAGCCTGCGTGAGAGTCCTCACCTGTGTGGCGGCGGCGGCCAGCATCGTCGCCGTATCGTCGGCGTGCTGAGGCAGCACCCAGGCGCGCAGCAGAACACCGTCGACGTTCCGCTCGGTGAGCTCGAGGGGCCCCAGCGCAAAGGCGAAATCGCGCACCGGGCCGGTGGCGTAGACCGCGGTGACCGTGCCGTCGCCGTTTTCCGTGCGCTCGACCTCCATGCCACTGGCGGCCAAGGCGAACTCCGCCGGCACAGTGAGATGGACCTCATACAGGGCGGCATCGGAGGAGGTCGTATCACCTCCCGGCGGCGCGGCCATCACCTGCCATTCGCCGTCCACCAGGCGGGGGACGACGGGGTAGAAGGTGGGCGCGAGCAGCACGTCGTCGGTGATCGTCATCCGCTTCGGGTTTCCCGGGCGCATCGGCCCCTCCACGGTGACGGTGAAGGGCACGCTGGCATCGAGGGTGGCGCCGGGCGCCAGAGGCCGCAGGAGCTGGAGGCGCATCGCAGTTCCGGCTTGCTCCAGGACGGCCGGCACCGTCTGGCCGTCGATTACGATCGGCCCGGCGATCATCTGCGATTGATACTGCTCGTTATTCGGCCAGAGCATCACCACCCAGTCGTCCAGCGGTTCTTCCAGAAGATTGGTGAACTGAATGCGAGCGACGCCCTCGATGACCGCGCGTTGCGACTCCAGATCGAGCGCTACGTCGGCATAGATGAAGTAGCGCGTGGCGGACGAGAACGGCCCCACGTCGCCGGCGAACTCGGGGCGCATCGCCATGACCTGTGCAGCCAGGGGGTTGGGGTCGAGAGACGGAGTGGCAAGAGGAGGGGAGGTCGGGGTGTGCACGGCGGTCGAGGTCGGCGGTGGGGGCAGCGTGTTGGCAACCGTCCGCGTCGGCGTCGCCGGCGGACTGATCCACAGCCGCAGCAATTGCTGGGGCAGGTTGCAGGCGATGGCGGCCAGCGCGAGAACAACCAGGGTGCGGCGAGACATTCCTCTCCCCAGGACGGAAGCGACTGAGGGCGTCCGGAGCGACGCCCCCAGTGGGCGGAACAGGACTCGAACCTGCGACCCCTTCTGTGTAAGAGAAGTGCTCTAACCAGCTGAGCTATCCGCCCGTCCGGCGATTATAGCCAGCGGTCCAAAGACCGTCAACGCGCTTGCGTTGCCGATGCCCGCTGCTTGTGCTATAGTCTTTGCCCTGCAGCAGCGCGCCGAGCCTGAGGGAGCCGGCTATGGCCTCCTACGAAGACCGAATCCGCCAGTCGTATCCGCAGCTCTCCCCCAGCCTGAAGCGGCTGGCCAACTACATTCTGGATAACTACATCCAGGCCTCCTTCTTCACCGCCACCGAGCTGGCGCATCGGCTGGATCTCGACGCCGCCACGGTCGTCCGCTTCTCACAGCGCGTCGGCTACCCTGGCTACCCTGAGCTCCAACGCGAGGTGAGGGACAAGGTGCGGCACGAGCTTCTCTCGGACAACGCCTCGGAGAATACGCCGGGGGCTGCGGCCGAGGCGGCAATGGCCGAGGTCGTGCGCCACACCGACTTGGTACGTCGCACCTTCCCCTACGAGGCGGCGGGAAAGCTGCTGGCCTCCCTGGACGAAGTGGAGCGCGTCATTCTGCTCGCCGATGCGCTCGCCCGGCCCGCCTCCGAGGTGCTCGCCTCGTGGCTCGAATCGGCCGGCTACACGATTCAGCGTTCCGAGGCCGACCCGGCAGCGCTGGCCCGGGCGATCGCCGGCGCGGGCAAAGCCGATCTCGTCCTGGCTTTGGCCGTCACGGAGGAGACCTCCTTCCTCTGGCGCGCCACCGCCGAAGCCCACGAGAACGGCGTGCGCACCGCGGCGCTGGTGGCGGCTCCCTCGCTCGAAGTCACTCGCTACGCGGATACGGTGATCGCCCTGCACGCCACACCTTCGCCTGGGCTGGCCCAGGTGGCGATGATGGCTGCGGTCTATGCCCTCATCCGGATGGTGGGCGAGGCGCGCCCGGGGCGCTTCGGCTCGGCGGCGGAGCGGGCCGCGGCCGTGCTCCAGCGCCTGGCGGCGGTGGACGGCCCGCGCGAGCGGCGCGCCGGGAGGCAGAGGCGCGCGTGACCGGCGAACGAGCCAGGGCGCCGGCCGGTACGCCGGCGCCTGAAGCCTAATGCCGAGCGCCCTCTGGATCATCGCCGCCCTCGCGGCCGTCGCCCTTCTCACCTGGGAGTTTTGGATCTGCGAGGGAGCCCATTTCGGGCGCCGCTTCGTCGTCTGGCTCTACGAAATCTCCGCCCGCCGCTATGATGGCATCAAGCAGTTCGACCCGGATTGGGAGAGGCGTTTCCTGGGAGAGTCCGTCGCCAACGCGCTCGGAGGCCTGGATGGAGCCCTCCTCCTCGACGTTGGGGCAGGCACCGGCAGGCTCGCCCGGGCGCTCGAAGGCCTTCGCTTCTTCCGCGGCACCGTCTTCTCCCTCGAGCCGGCACGGCGGATGATCGCGCTGGGGCGGCGCCAGGCGCCGGGCGTGCCCGCGCGCTGGCTGCGCGGTTGGGGCGACGCGCTCCCCTTCGCCGCCGATGCCTTCGATATGGTAACCAGCTTCGAGGTGCTCGAGTTCACCCCCCGTCCGCGTGCCGTCCTCTCGGAGATGGTGCGCATCCTCGTCCCGGGTGGCTGGCTGTTGGTCAGCAACCGGGTCGGATGGCAGGCCCGTTGGATCCTGGGCAAGACGATCCCGCGCGCCGCCGTCCGCGATCGGTTGAGCGGCCTGGGCCTGGAGGACGTCGAAGTGGACTTCTGGCAAGTGGACTACGATCTCGTCTGGGCTCGCAAGGCGATGCCGGCTGGGGCCCGCTGAAGGGAGCCGGATGCGCATCGTCCGCTTTCGGACCTCGAACCAGTCCCCCCCGGCCTGGGGATGGGTGTCCGGCGACCGCATCGGCGTATTGGAGGGATCGCCGTTCGGCGAGTTCCGGCGGGAGGAGACGGTCTTGCCGCTCGAGGCGGCGCGGCTTCTGGCCCCAGTGCTTCCGGGAAAGATCATCGGAGTGGGACGGAACTACGCCGCCCACGCCGCCGAGCGTGAGGCCGAAGTGCCCGAGATCCCGCTGATCTTCCTCAAGCCCGTCTCGGCTGTGATCGGCCCCGGCGAGGCGATCCTGCTCCCCCCTCAATCCCGCCAGGTGGAGCATGAAGCAGAGCTGGCCGTGGTGATCGGCGAGAGCGGCCGCTGGATCCGGCCGGAAGAGGCCCAGGCCCACATCCTTGGGTACACCATCGGCAACGACGTCACCGCTCGCGACCTGCAACGGCAGGATGGGCAGTGGTCGCGGTCGAAAGGATTTGACACGTTCTGCCCTCTCGGGCCGTGGATCGAGACCGAGCTCGATCCCTCCGATGCCCTCATCCGCTGCACCGTCAACGGGCAGCCGCGCCAGATGGGCTCCACCCGGGATATGATCTTCCCCGTCCGGCAACTCGTCGCCTTTATCTCCTCGGTGATGACGCTGGAGGCAGGCGACGTGATCCTCACCGGCACGCCTGCGGGCGTGGGGCTGCTGGCTCCGGGGGATGAGGTGATGGTCGAGATCGAGGGCCTGGGCCGGCTGGTGAACCCGGTCCGCGCCGACACCCGGGCGGAATGAGATCGACGGCGGAATCATCCCTCGCATCCAGTTGAATTGATGCCGCGCCGTTCTTGTCTTGTAGACTTCCTCCTCACCCCCTATCCCCCTCTCCGCTTGTCACGATTCCCGCACGCATTGCGGAAAAGCGGAGAGGGGGATGAAGGTCTAAGGACGTGTCCTTAGGGAACCTTCCCTCCCCCGGCAGATCCTTATCACTGTGGGAATGGGAGCAACTGTCGGGGGTCCCTCCGCTCACCTGGACTCACTGGCACTGCCCGCCAGGGCAGGTGTGCATCAGGTGCAAGTGGCGCTCCGGGATGCACGCGAAGGGGTCAGGGGTGGGGGCCATAGTCGACGCAGCAGCCCCGGATAAGGGCCCCCGTGGCTCGGTCTGCGATTGCCAAGATCATGGTAACGTGAGCGCCTTCGGCGCCCACATCAGGAAGGTCGAAGACGCAGCCGTAATGGACTCTCTTTGCAGGAGGATCGTATGGGGCTGAAGCCCGACCAATGGATCGTACGGATGGTGCGAGACCATCGGATGATTGAGCCCTTCGAGGCCGGCCAGGTCCGTGACGGGGTGATCTCCTACGGGGTCTCATCCTACGGATACGACATCCGGGTGGCGGATGAATTCAAGATCTTCACCAATGTCTTCTCGGCGATCGTCGACCCCAAGGACTTCGACCCGCGCTCGATGGTCGATTTCCACGGCGATGTGTGCGTGATCCCGCCGAATTCCTTCGCCCTGGCGCGCTCGGTGGAGTACTTCCGGATTCCCCGCACCGTGCTGACGATCTGCGTAGGCAAATCCACCTACGCCCGCTGCGGCATCATCGTCAATGTGACGCCGTTCGAGCCGGAGTGGGAAGGGTTTGTGACCCTCGAGATCTCCAACACGACGCCGCTCCCCGCCAGGATCTACGCCAACGAAGGGATCGCTCAGGTGTTGTTCTTTGAGGCCGACGAGCCTTGCCAGGTGTCGTACGCCGACAAGAAGGGCAAGTACCAGAGCCAGAAGCGAATTGAGCTTCCGCGACTGTGAGGGTGGCCGTGGAGAAGGCGACTTGGAACCGTCTTCCCCTCCTCGCTCTCATGGTCGTTCTCCTGACAGGCCTGGGCTGCAATGCCTACCAGCTCGATGTTCTCATGCGCATCGGCGGGCCGGCGGGCGAGGTCGACTACCTCGCCGGCCTTTCTGGCACGCATTGCGATATCGACGGCGACCTGGATTGCGATTGGGATGACTACGAAGGCCGCGATTGGTAAGCGCGGTGAAAGGAGAAGAGGGGTGTTGTCATGACCCACAGAACGGCCGAGACGGCTTCCGCGCGAAAAAAGCAAGCCCTCCTGGCAGGTTTGATCGACGTCCGCGCCAGGATCCTCAATGCGGCTGCTTCCCTGCCCGCGAAGTCGAGGAGCCAGATCTTCCTCGGCACCTGGAACGTGCGCGACTTCCTGGCCCACCTGATCGGGTGGGATCACACCAACCTAGAGGCCGCCGACGAAGCCCTCCAGGGGCGCCTGCCCGGCTTCTACCAGCATGCCGACCGAGACTGGCGCTCATACAACGCGACCCTCGTAGTTCGCCACGGAGACCAGAACTTCCGCCGCCTTTTGGCTTCGGCGCGACGGTCGCACCGGGCGCTGTTGGAGCGCGTCCGGGCCCTATCCACTGAGGAGATGTGGAAAGACCGAGGGATTCGATTTCGCGGCTGGACGGTGACCATCGGCGGGCTGCTGGACGCCGAACGTCGAGACGAAGAGAAGCACTGGCAGCAGATCGTGAAGTTCGCCCGATCCCTTCCGCGTTAGCCCGCCCTTCCTCAAGAGAGAGGATGTCACCGGCGGCCGCTTAGGGCCGCAGATCGACGTGGGGTTATCCGGCGGTTGGCGGCTTCTCGAGCGTCATCGTGAAGGCGACCCAATTCCCCACACAAGCCTTCTCGGCGAATCCCACGTCGTGCGTCAGGCGGCGCACGGTGGAGCGGCGCTGGTAGTGCGGGTCGAGAACCACCTCCGTGATCGCCAGCATGCCCCCAGGCCTGAGAGCATCGTAGAGCTCTCGAAACGCCGCTTCCGGATCACGGATCTCCCCGAGCACGCTCACCATGAAAGCCGCGTCATATAGGCCTTGCCCGATCCTCCCCTCGCCAAGCCCGCCTTCGATGAAACGGACGTTTTCGAGCCCTGCGCCACGGGCGTTCTCTCGGGCCCGGGCAATCATCTCAGGCTGGACGTCGAGTGCGGTCACCTCCCCCGTCGGGCTCACGGCCCTCGCCGCCACGACGCTGAGCCGTCCTGGCCCGCAGCCGGCGTCGAGGGCCTTCATGCCCCGCCCCAATGCCAGCAGCTCGAACATCTCGCTGGCGAGGCCACTCATGAACCGGTTATCCAACCCCCAGTTCATCCAGGGTGGGCAAGGCACCTTCACCCGGCGCGCCACGACCACATAGACGACGGCCGCGGCGATCAGGAGGGCAAGACCGACAGCTCCGGATGACAAGTGGGCAGCCTTCGAGGAATGATCCGGACTGTCCGCGCGTGAATCGTTCAGAAGCCCGGAGAGATCTCGGGCTACATCTTCGCCAGAAGCTGGGCTTTCTTCGCCTGGAACTCTTCCTCGCTCAAAGCCCCCTGCTTGCGAAGCTGGTCGAGCCGAGCGATCATCGCCGGGATGTCTCTTCCTTCCGCTCCGCCCTGGCCCGCCCCGGCCCCGGCCTCGTACTCCTCCCCCATCCGGGCCTTGGCGTCGAGCATCGTCGTCTTGAAGCGGATCGGCTCCGAGATTCGCTGAAACAGATTGGCGCCCAGCTCGCTGGCGGTGAGGATCTCGATATCCCCGTAGTTGAACATGCGACCCAGGACCGATTGCTCCATCTTGACGTCGTTGACCTTCTCAAGCGAGGAATCAATAACGTTCTTGTTGAAGATCCCGTAGATCTGGATCACGCGCCGGCTGGTGACGATGTACTGGCGGTGCCACCAGTTGAGGAAGTCGCCCAGGCCGAAGGCGAGCGGGACAAGCGCGATCGCGATCCCCAGGAGGGCGAGCGGGAATATAGCCGCCGCCGCGACCAACGAGGCGATTACGATCGCCGCCGCTATCAGAAGCTCGATCCCGTTGTTGCGCAGCAGCATGAGCCAATGCTGCCGAGTGGCGAACAGGATCAATTCGTCCTTGCCGAGAAGGCTTTCCAGGTAGTTCTTGGCCATTGGGAAAACTCCAGGGTGAGAGTCGAGGGCCTTGGGGCTGCTCAAGGCAAGACGCCGGCGCCCCCACCTTCCGAAAGCATCTGCAGACGCAGCAGGAGGCGGCTGGCGGCCTCGTGGGCCAGCTCGAGCCGGCCTAGATGTGGGTCGGTTTGCGAGGCCAGGGCATCACGAATCCGCCCCACGCGGGGGACCAGCACTTTGTCGACGTACTCCAGCGCCTCGTTGGCGTCTTTGAAGCCCTTGTTGTGTGAGTAGTCAAGCATGGCAGTGAAGTCGCCCAACAGATCCAGGGCGTGCCTCACCGCGGACCGGACCTCGGCTGCCGATTTGAGGAGCTCGTTCACCCGCTCGACGGAATCAACGGTTTCATGAAACGTGAACATGGGTCCCCTCTCCTGGCCACCTCCCCTCTGTCCCCTGAATTTAAGTATACCCCCAATTGATCCGGATCCTCCCGAGGCCTCGCCTGCGGCCGGGGACCGTGGACCCCGTCTTGGCGGCCTGCCCGGTGGCTCGGCCATCTGAGCCGGGGCGGGCGCCGCTTGCGTCGCCGTGACGGCCGACTACACTCGGGGCACACCCGAGTGGCGTATGAGAGTCACGCGCATCGATCCCCGTTCCCGCTCCCAGGCAGGCCAATTTCTCGCCCTGCCCTGGCGAATCTACCGGGACATCCCGCAGTGGGTGCCGCCCTTGACCGGGGACGCCTGGCGAATGCTCGACGTCCGGCGCAACCCTTTCTTTCGCCACTCCCAGGCGGCCTTCTTTCTGGCCGAGGATTCCGGCGAGGCCGTGGGCCGGCTGGCTGTGCTCGACAACCACAACTTCAACCGATTCAATCGCTCCCGCACGGCATTCTTTTATCTGTTCGAGTGCCAGAACGACCCCTTAGCATCCTCACATCTCTTCGAGGCCGGCCTCGAATGGGCCCGCTCTCAGGGCCTCGACCGGATGTGTGGGCCGAAGGGTTTCACCGCCCTCGACGGCATGGGCATGCTCGCCCGCGGGTTCGAGCACCGGCCGGCGCTGGGAATTCCCTTCAACCCACCCTATTACCCCTCCCTCATCGAAGCTGCCGGCTTCCAGACGGCGGGGGAAGTTGTCTCGGGCTACCTCCCGGGGAGCTTCCGCCTGCCAGAACGCATCCATGCGCTCTCCGAGCGCGTCCAACGGCGGCGGGGGCTGCGCGTGGCGCGCTACCACACCCGGCGAGACCTGCGCGCCCTGGCGCCGAAGTTGGGGGATCTCTACAACGCCTCCCTCCGCGGCACCTCCGGCAACGTCCCTTTCACCCAGGACGAGATGAAGGCGATCGCTCGCCAGATGATGGCCTTCGCCGATCCTCGGCTGGTGAAGGTCGTCCTCAAGGGAGACGACCCGGTGGGCTTCCTCTTCGCCTACCCGGATATCTCTGCGGCAATCCAGAGGACAGGCGGGCGAATCTTTCCATTCGGCTGGATCGATCTCCTGCGAGAGCTTCGCCGCACGCGCTGGATCAACATCAACGGGATGGGAATCGTTGAGGAATACCGTGGGCTAGGAGGGACAGCGATCCTCTTCAGCGAGCTGGAGAAGAGCGTCCGGGAGGGTGGTTTCGAGCACGCCGAGATCGTACAGATCGGCGTCGAGAATCTGCCCATGCAGCGCGAGATGCGCGGCCTCGGGATCGACTTCTACAAGGCCCACCGGATGTACGAGCGCGAGATTTGAGCGCGAGAATGCGTAGGGGCGTTCCAGTGAACCCCCTACCCGGGGAGAGAAACCGGGTTTCCGCGCCCCCTCCGCTCTGAGCTTGTGAACGAATCTCCGAGCGATCCTCGGGATCTTTCTCAGCGGTTGAGGCATCCTAGATTGCCCCCACCCCGTTCGGGCCGCGAAGCCCTGGCCCGCCGGGGCGAGACGGCCCCAGCCCCTTCGCGTGCATCCCGGAGCGCCGCGGAGGGACCCCCGGCAGTTGCTCGAATTCAACAAGCTGAGGGGAACGTGCCGGGGGAGGGGAGGTTGATCTAAGGAGGCAGGGGGCGGCCAAGCCGCCCCTGCCTCCTAACACCTCGTCCCCCCTCTCCGCTTTCGATCCGCGCGCAGGAAGGGGCGTGGCAAGCGGAGCCCCAAAGGGGTGCTGCGCGAAGGGGGGATGGGGGGTGAGGCCGAAGTGTGTGGAAATTGGAGGCTGTTAGGCGCCAGGAACGTCTCGACTGGAGGCTTGCTTCCGCTCTGATCCGATTTGTTCACAGGCTCCCTGCTCCGGGGTGCCACGCGAAGAAACCCGGTGTCTTGCGCTTACGCCGATCGCACGACGATCTCGCGGATCTCCTCGTCGGTGAGCGCCACCGGGTTGGCCTTCATGCTGCTCGTCGCTTTGGAGCGCTCGACCAACCCCGGGATCTCGGCCTCGGTCAGCCCGTAGGCCCTGAGTGGGCGGACGTTGAGC
>DATEAV010000394.1:0-8586 GCA_035288185.1 Anaerolineales bacterium
CAGGCCCTGGAGGAAGCGGCCGAGCTCAACCCGCAGTTTTCCCCGTTGATTGAGTCCTTCGGGGCGCTCGCGGTCCAGGGGATTCGCTTGATGGCGATGGATCTCGACCCGCAAGCCCTCGCGGTCGGGTATCCGACGAACATCGTCGTGGTCACCCTGGAGGGGATGGCCTTGCCTCTCGACTACCTCCTGGAGGCTACCGCCCTCTCGGTTGAAGGGTTGTTCCAGGGCGCCGAGTTGATCTCCTACGAAATGATCGACGACCTGAATGGCTCTCCGGCCGGCCGCATTGACATACGAATGCCGCTGACAACCAGCCCCGGCTCCTCCAGCACCGTCCGCGCAACCTGGATCCTGCTCCTGTCCGACGATCGGCTGATCGAGGTCATACTTCAAGCCGAGGACGGGCTCTACGCCGCAGTCGGGCCTCAACTGGAGGCCATCATTCAAACCATAGAGCTGATCGGCCGCTAGCTCGGCCCGGGGGATCGTTCCGCACCACGGGCGCGTAAGGAGAGAGCATAAGCCACCCGCGAACGGTCCGCGCCCCTCGGGGCGCTGATCGCACCTGCAAGTCCGGGCTCACGGAGGCCGCCTACCGCATGATCCAGAACAACCTGGATCCGGAGGTGGCCGAGCGCCCGGAAGACCTGGTGGTCTACGGCGGGCGGGGTCAGGCTGCCCGCAACTGGGAATGCTTTGACGCCATCCTGGCCGCGCTGCGCGACCTGGAGGACAACGAAACTCTGCTCGTCCAATCCGGAAAGCCGGTGGCGGTGTTTGGCACCCACCGCGACGCGCCGCGGGTGTTGATCGCCAACTCGAACCTGGTCCCTCACTGGGCCACACAGGAGCATTTCGACCAGCTCGCCGCCTGGGAGCTCGGCATCGGCTCCTGCCTGGCCACCATCTACGAACCCGACGCCGCCCGGCGCCTCCTCGGGTTCCCTGACGAGATGCATCTGCGCATTGCCCTCTCCTTCGGCTACCCGGCCGATCCGTCCCGGCTCACCGCCCCACCCCAGGCCGGTGGCCGCCGACCGTACGTCCGCGCCGTACACGACGAGCGCTGGACGAAACCCACCTGATGTAGGACATTCCATGCGCCAGCCCAGACCCTTCGTCCTGGCCCTGATCCTGCTCAGCCTAACGGCGCTGGGATGCGCCGGGATCCCCTTCCTCCAGCCCACTCCCACCCCGACACCCACATCCACCCCCACGGCGACGGCGACCGCCACCCCGACCCTCACACCCACCCCGGCCCCGACGCGCCCGCCGGTCAGCACAGCCACGCTGCTGGCTTCTGGGAATACCCGCACGCTCGCGGATGGATCCATCGAGTTCACGGATCCTGAAGTGGGATACCGGCTGGTGCTGCCGGCCGAATGGCTCGTCCTCGACCTCGGAGCCGCGGACGTGCAACAGGCCCTCGAGGAAGCGGCCGAGCTCAACCTGCAGTTTTCCCCGTTGATAGAGTCCTCCGGGGCGCAGGCACTTTTCGATTTCTCGCCGCCCACCCTGGCCCATGGGATTCGCCTGATGGCGATGGATCTCGACCCGCAAGCCCTCGCCGTCGGGTATCCGACGAACATCGTCGTGGTCACCCCCTGGAGGTGTGAACCCGCAGGTAGCGGTTGCGGCGACGATGTCGACTACTACCTGGAGGCCACCGCCCTCTCAATCGAGGGGGAGTTCCAGGGCGCCGAACGGATCTCCTACGAAATGATCGATGACCTGAACGGCTCTCCGGCCGGCCGCATCGACTTGCGAATGCCACTGACAACCAGCCCCGGCTCCTCCAGCACCATCCGCGCAACCTGGATCCTGCTCCTGTCCGACGATGGGCTGATCGAGCTCATTCTTCAAGCCGAGGACGGGCTCTACGCGGGAGCCAAGCCTCAATTGGAGGCCATCATTCAAACCATAGAGCTCATCGGCCGCTAGCTCGGCCCGGGGAACATTCCGCACTACGGGTGCGCAAGGAGAGAGCATGAGCAACCCGCGAACGGTCCGCGCCCCTCGGGGCACTGATCGCACCTGCAAGTCCTGGCTCACGGAGGCCGCCTACCGCATGATCCAGAACAACCTGGATCCGGAGGTGGCCGAGCGCCCGGAAGACCTGGTGGTCTACGGCGGGCGGGGCCAGGCTGCCCGCAACTGGGAATGCTTTGACGCCATCCTGGCCGCGCTGCGCGACCTGGAGGACAATGAGACCCTGCTCGTTCAGTCCGGAAAGCCGGTGGCGGTGTTTGGCACCCACCGCGACGCGCCGCGGGTGTTGATCGCCAACTCGAACCTGGTCCCTCACTGGGCCACACAGGAGCACTTCGACCAGCTCGCCGCGCGCGGCCTGATGATGTACGGCCAGATGACGGCCGGCTCGTGGATCTACATCGGAACCCAGGGCATCCTCCAGGGGACCTACGAGACCCTCGGCTCGCTTGCCCGGCAACGCGGCTGGCCCTCGCTCCGGGGCAAGTTCGTCCTCACTGCGGGCCTGGGCGGGATGGGTGGTGCGCAGCCGCTGGCCATCACGATGAATGAGGGCGTCGGGCTGATCGTCGAAGTCGATCCCGACCGCGCCGCCAGGCGTCTGGAGCACGGATACGTCGACTCGGTCGTCGACAACCTCGAAGAGGCCATGACTCGGGTGGAGGACGCCAAGTCAGACGGGCGGCCTCTCTCCGTCGGGCTGATCGGGAACGCAGCCGAGGTCTACCCCGAGCTGGCTCTCCGCGGCGTTGTTCCCGACGTCGTCACCGACCAGACGCCCGCCCACGACGTCCTCATGTACGTCCCCCACGGCCTGGGTGTCGGACAGGCGAACGAGCTTCGCCGCTCCGACCCCGGAGAGTATGGCAGGCGGGCTATGAGTTCGATGGCCCGGCATGTGCAAGCCATGCTTACCTTCCGCCAGAAGGGCGCGGAGGTCTTTGACTACGGCAACAATCTGCGCCAACGCGCCTACGATGCGGGCGTGAGCGAGGCGTTCGAATTTCCCGGCTTCGTCCCGGCCTACATCCGCCCGCTCTTCTGCGAGGGCAAAGGGCCCTTCCGCTGGGTGGCCCTCTCCGGCGATCCGCAAGACATCTACCGTACGGATCAAGCGGTGATGGACCTCTTCCCCCGGGACGATCATCTCCGGCGTTGGCTGACGATGGCCCGCGAGCGGGTCCAATTCCAGGGACTTCCGGCGCGAATCTGCTGGCTGGGTTACGGTGAGCGAGCCAAGGCAGGCTTGAAGTTCAACGAACTGGTCGCGCGAGGGGAGCTCCAGGCCCCCATCGTGATCGGGCGCGATCATCTGGATGCCGGCTCGGTGGCTTCGCCCAATCGCGAGACGGAGGCCATGCTCGACGGGACTGATGCGGTGAGCGATTGGCCTTTGCTGAACCTGATGATCAACGCCGTCGGCGGCGCGACCTGGGTGTCGTTCCACCACGGCGGAGGCGTGGGCATCGGCTACAGCCAGCACGCCGGCCAGGTGATCGTTGCCGACGGCACGCCGGAGGCGGCCCGCCGTCTGGAGCGCGTCCTGACCACCGACCCGGGGATGGGGATCGTCCGCCACGCCGATGCCGGCTATCCGGAGGCGATCGCGGCCGCCCACCGGCACGGGATCAAGATGCCCATGCTCTCCGGCTAAAGCCTCGACTCCAAGGAACTCGTGGAGTCGAGGCTTTAGCCGGAACCGCCGTTGCCCCAGGAATCCGCAGCGGCTGAAGTCTCGACTCCCGGATCCCCGCGCAATCGAGGCTCTATCCGGGAAGGTGTTCGACCAAGGTTTCGTGCCTCCGATGCCTGCCTCGCATCACCCACCCCACATCTACCTCGACGACACATGGTACATGGTGACGGCCGCCACTCGCGGAAGAAGTCGACTGCTCAAGGACCAATCCTCCAAGGCGCTTGTCCGCGACAATATGGCATCCCGTAATGCGGGGATAGAGATCCGGGCCTGGGTGATCCTGGACGACCACGATCACGTCTTGCTTAAGACCCACAACACGGAGTCTCTTCCAGCTTTCATTCGACAACTGCATGGCCGTACTTCATTCGAGTTGAACACACGCGACGGAGAACGCGGCCGACAGGTGTGGCACAACGACTGGGACACCTGCATCCGCACGGAGATCGACCTCTGGACCCGCTTCAACTACATTCATCACAATCCCGTCAAGCATGGCTATGTGACTCACCCCGAGAATTGGGAACTCTCGAGTTTGGGCTGGTTCCTGGAGCACGAAGGGAGGGAGTGGGTTAAGGACGCATTCCGGCGGTATCCTGTGGTGAGCTTCACCGATCGAGCCGATCGGTTTCATAGCGTGGCCCGCGACCCCCAACCTGACGCCGGCTGAAGCCTCGACTCCGCTACTCCCCTGGAGTCGAAGCTTTAGCCGGACCTCATATCTACGCCACCAGCTACACCGGCTGAAGCCCCGAATCCCCCTACTTCCCTGGAGTCGAGGCTTTTGCCGGTCCCACTCCGCTGGAGTCGAGGCTTTAGCCGGACCCCCTCTCCACGCCGCCAGCTACACCGGCTGAAGCCTCGGCTCCACGACTTGATAGGGGACGTCCCAACGCCGCGGTACAATCCGGCCCATGCCCCGCCCCCGCTCGCCTTTGACTTTCTTCGTCGTGCTGCTCGTCTCGATTGCTCTGCTCGCCACGTTCGGACCTGCTGAGGCATCCTTGGGCGCACATGCCCGTATTGTGTATCTGCACGGTGCCTGGGTCTGGACCGCGCTGGCCGCCCTCGGCGCTTCAGGCATCGCCGGGGTGGCCGGCCTGGTTCTCCGATCGAGAAGGATTCAGGAGTGGTCGGTGGCCCTCGGGCAGGCGGGCGTCTTCTTCTGGATAACCTACCTTCCGCTCAGCCTCTGGGCGATGCAGGCCAACTGGAACGGGCTCTTCCTGGATGAACCTCGCTGGAGGCTGGGGCTCAACTTCGCCGTCGCCGGCCTCCTCGTCCAATCCGGCATCCTCGTCCTGGGAAAGCCGGGCTGGGCCAGCCTCTTCAACATCCTCTTCGCGGTATCCCTGGCCGGCTCCTTGGCCAGAGCGGAGGCCGTGATGCACCCCGCTTCGCCGATCACTTCTTCCGGATCGGGGCTGATCCAATCGTTCTTTCTCGCACTGCTGGCCGCCTGCCTCCTTGCCTGCTGGCTCCTGGTTCGCTGGCTGCTCGCCCAATGGGCCCGATCCCGGCGCGAGCCCGCGGCATGAGCGACGCTGCGCCCGTCCGCCTGCGCTTCCAGCTCGCCTCATTCTCCCTCACCCGCACCATCATCAACACCGGTTTCCGCATGGTCTACCCGTTCCTCCCGGTCATCGCCCGGGGGCTGGGGGTCGATCTGCAGGTGGCGGCGCTGGCGCTCACGGCTCGCGCCGGGCTTGGGCTGGCCAGCCCGATCATCGGCTCGGTCGCGGATGTGCGAGGCCGACGCGCCGTCATGCGCTTCAGCCTCCTTCTGTTCGGGGCCGGCTGTCTCCTGATTGCCCTTTGGCCTTCCTACCTCACATTCATGCTCGGCCTGTTGATCGCCGCCGCGGGGAAAGTCCTCTTCGATCCTTCGATGCAGGCCTACCTGGGTGAGCGGGTGGAGTATGGGCGGCGGGCACTTGCGATTGCGGTCACCGAGTTCGGCTGGTCGGGCGCGTTCCTCTTTGGCGTCCCGGTGGCCGGCTGGTTGATCTCCCGAGCTGGCTGGGCCTCGCCCTTCGCCTTCCTCGCCGGCCTAAGCCTGCTGGCCAGTTTCTTGCTGGGGAGGATCCTGCCCCGGGATCCGCAACGGCAGCCCAGCGCTCCCTCATGGCGGCAGGGTGTGCTCTCGGTCCTGGCTCACCGCCCGGCGCTGGGAGGGCTCGCCGTCGGCCTGTTGATCAGCACGGCCAACGACCTCATCAACGTGGTCTTCGGAGCGTGGCTGGAGGTCTCCTTCGGATTGCAGGTGGTTGCTCTAGGTGCTGCCTCGGCGGTGATCGGAATCGCCGAGCTCTGCGGTGAGGGCTTGGTGGCCGGGTTGGCCGACCGCCTCGGCAAGCGGCGGGCCGTGGCGGCCGGCATCCTCCTCAATGCCCTCGCCAGCCTGGCTTTGCCCTTCTTCGGGCGATGGTTGCCGGGCGCGCTGGCAGGCTTGTTTCTCGTCTACATTACATTCGAATTCACGCTCGTGAGCGCCATCCCACTGATGAGCGAGCTTGTCCCGACCGCCCGGGCGACCGTGATGGCCAGCAACGTCGGGGCTCATTCGGCCGGCCGAGCTCTGGGGGCGTTCTTCGCGCCGATCCTCTTCGCCGCCGGCTTACCCACCAACGTTGCTGTCGCCGCAGCCCTCGATCTCGTCGCCCTCGTCGTCCTGGTGTCCACGATCAAGGAGTAGCCGCCTCCTCGAACGGCGACCCTCGATGCGATTCACGAGGAAGCCGCGGCTCCTCCAATCCGTGCCTCCCTGATCACCCTCGTTCCTCGGCCCTCAAGGATCCCGCAGGACGGCCCGTCGACTGTCCTGACTCCAGCGTGATTGCCCAGCGCCACGACGATCAAAGCGGTCCCCTAGGTGCTCCTTGTGAAGACGTGCGCAATCTTGTATCCTAGGGGATGCAGCCGGATTGCCGCGAAAGGAGCCCCCCAAATGATGCACTGTCAAGCCGGGCGCCCACTCCTTGTGGTGAGCCTTCTCTTGATTGCGGCCCTCGCTTGCGGAGGGCCAACGGAGCCGACCAGCCCGCCGCAGCCCACCTCACCGCCCCCTCTTCCGCCTACGGAAGTCCCCACCGCCCGGCCCGAGCCGACCGAGGCTCCGCAGCCGACCGAGGCGCCCGAACCAACATCCCCGCCACCTTTGCCGGCGGGCGACTACACGTGCGAATGCGATCCCCGCGCCGAGCCCATCGAGGTCAACACCTCCATTCCCCTCAACATGCACCAGACCTCCGGCGGCTACCCGGCCAACTGTCAATACTGGTGCGCCTGTGTTCCCGGTGGAGGCTCCAGCCTTGACATCGGGATCACGGATTTCAACGTCGACCTGGACATCTACGTGGCCTGGAACGACTTCGAGGGCATCACCGGCCAGTCCCTGATCTACGGGGACACCTACACGTGGATGAGCAACGCCTATGGGACCGGTGATGAGTGGGTCAGCATCGGCGACCCGCAAGAAGGCCCCTACTACATCGAGGTGTGCTCCTACGAGGGAGACGCGAGCCCCTACAATCTCCTGACGGAGCTCCACTAGCCTTCGCTGCGTCCTCGCGCCCGTTGGAGCGCGAATCCGCGAAGCTGCTGCATCCTGCTCGGTTCATGGGGGCGGCCTCCGCCTTCTTTCCCATCCGGGGGACCGCGCGGAACCGCTCCGACCCCAGGTGCTCCGTTGCTCCGCCGAATGCGGCGTACAATCCTTCCCACACGGCTTAGGAGGTGAGTGGCGTGACCCGAACGCGGGCCGAAACCCTGGTGCACTCAGCCAGCCAGCTTGTGACTCTCTCTGGCGGCACGCGGCGCGGTGCCACGCTGGGTGACCTCGGCCTCATTGAAGACGGCGCCGTTGCCGTGGACGGGGACAAGATCGCGGCGGTGGGTCCGTCGAGCCAGGTGCGAGCCCGATATCGCGCTTCCCGGGAGATCGACGCCAGCGGGCACGTCGTCCTCCCGGGCTTCGTCGACCCCCACACGCATCTCGTATGGGCCGGTGACCGCGCCGCCGAGTTCGAGATGCGCCTCGCCGGAAAGACCTACCTCGAGATTCTTGAAGCCGGCGGCGGGATCCTCTCTACCGTCCGCGAGACGCGCAAGGCATCCGTCGAGTCACTGGTCGCGGCCGCGCGGCCGCGCCTGCGGCGCATGCTCGCCCACGGCACCACGACCGCCGAGGCCAAGACGGGTTACGGTCTGGAGACCTCCGCCGAACTGCGAATGCTCGAAACGATCCTCATCCTGAGCGGGGAGGGGCCGGTGGAGCTCTCCCCGACCTTCCTGGGAGCGCACGCCGTCCCTCCGGAGTTCGACGGCCGAGCCGACGAATTCGTAGGGCTCATCTGCCGGGAGATGCTCCCGGCTGTCAGGGAGTGGTGGCGGGCCCGCATGCCGCAGCCCCTTCCCTTCGTGGACGTCTTTTGTGAGCAGGGCGCATTCAGCTTGGAGCAGAGCCGCAGGATTCTCGAGACCGCGAAGTCCTTGGGTTTCCCGCTTAAGATTCACGCCGACGAATTCGCCGGGCTTGGCGGCGCGACACTGGCGGCAACGCTCGGCGCCACGTCGGCGGATCACCTGGTGCACACCCGGCCCGAAGACATCGAGGCCCTGGGCCGCTCGACCACGGTGGCCGTTGCCCTCCCCTGCACGCCGTTCGGCCTGGCCGAGGCCGCCTACACGCCGGCTCAGGCTCTCCTGGAGGCCGGAGCTTTGCTGGCGATCGCCACCGATCTCAACCCAGGAACAGCGTGGTGTGAGAGCATGCAGTTTGCCATCGCGCTCGCCTGCCGCCACCTGAGGCTCACGCCCGCCCAGGCGATCGCCGCGGCCACCATCAACGCCGCCGCCGCCATTTCTCGCGCCGATCGGGTGGGCAGCCTGGAGCCGGG
>DATEAV010000395.1:0-7826 GCA_035288185.1 Anaerolineales bacterium
GAATGGGCTTCTCCCTGCCAGGGGCGCTCTTGCCGTTCGACGAGACCGCGCGCAGGACGGCCTCCACCACAGGTCGGGGATTGTCGATCGCTGGGAACCAGGCCGCGCCATGATCCGGGTGTCCGGAAGGTGCGGCCAGAAGGTAGAAAGCAAAGTTGAGAATTGAGGCAGGGATCTCGCCGGCCATCAGCGCCCGAACGATCGAGGCATTTTCTTCAGCATGCACATCAGGCCCGAAGCCGGGCTGACCATCCGCGGGGAGCGCGCCGCCGGCGACGACGAGCATTGGCAGCGCGCGCAGGCCGGCGCGTTCCGCCACGGCGGCATACCAATCAAAGGCGTGCAAGCCTCTCTGGTCCTGCGCGCCCTGCGGCGTGTGGTAGGGCTGGGCCTCGGGCCAGCGCGCCGGGCCGCCTTTTCCCCAGTCGAGCGGGCGGCGATAGGTGAAGGCATGGATCGCCAGCGCGAGGTCTTCGAGCAACCCGGCCTGCCCGCGGCGATGAAGCCCATCGAGGATGGCGGCCAGGAACGCAGTATCCCAGTAGTCGCCCCCGGGCTCGAGGGGAGGAAGCACCGGCACGAGCCCGCAGGCCCGCTCGGCCAGCAAGACGGGCAGCGCCAGATCCAGAAATCGCTCAACCAGCGCCGGCCGGCTCCACTCGGCCTCGGGCCAGGACTCGCGCATGTTGGGTCGATCGAAGATAACCACATGCCGGACACCCCATGAGGCATAGCTCCTCAAGAGAGGCGCGAGCTCGGCCTCCGGGAGGCGCGCGACTTTCGCAGGGATCCGGATCATTGGCTGGATGCCGGCTCCGAGAAGGCCGCGCAGAAAGCTCTCCGGCACGGCCCGGTCCAACCCTGCTTGCACGACGAGCCAGCGGGCGTTGAGGGATTGCAGGATGGGCAACCAGGACTCCAGGTCGGTCTGCGTGAAGTGCTGATCGTCCGGGAAGTAGTGGAAGCCGATGCGGTCGGTGAGATTGCTCACGGTTGGCTACTCGCCTGGTTGCATAGGTGCAAGATGCGTGCCGCCATGCTAGCGGGAGACGGACAGCTTGAGGACCTTGCCCGACGGGCCCAACGTGAGGCGGGCCAGGTGGGCATGGCGTCTCTCGCCGACGGAGATCTGCTTGGATAGCGTGACGACAAGCGGCTCTCCGCCGGACGGCTGGGAGGCCTTGATTCCGAGCTGGTTCGACGGGCAATGATGGTCGCTGGCCTCGCAACCGCAGTGCTGGCTGTGGACCCGGTAGCCGGCATCGATCAGCCCGGGCAGGTAGCGGGCCACGATGGAGCGAACGGTCTCGACAGTGGCCGGGTCGAGGTCCTCGGGCTTGAGCCCCGGGCCGCCGAGGGCGCAGGCGGTTTTCACAGCCGCGGGCCGCGTCACGCGCCTCAGGATCAACTTGTCCTGGCGCTTGTGGCTGGAGGACGGTTGAGTGAAGAGCGGGTCGCCGTACAGGATGAAGGAGATCAGCGTCTTCTGGTCTTCGCCGTCGAGGTAGCCCTGACGGCGATGCATCTCGGCCGCCAGTTGGAGCTTGGCGCGCCGAAGCGCTTCGCCCACAGGAAGAGGCTGGTTGAGATGGTCCCAGAACGACTTCCCAAGCAGATCGGCGGCGATGAGCGGCGGTGTGACCGATCCATAGGAGATCTTGGTGGATCCGACGACCGCGCGTGAGCCCGATGCGAGGAACTTCAACGAGAGCGCCGTCTCAGCCGTCTTCCCGGCGACATTGGCGCCGTAGCATGCCTCGGTGTAGACCACTCGTGGCGCGTTCCCGCTATTGACCACATCTTGAGGCCGGAGGGCGATGGGGTATTCAACCGCCGAGTCCTGATCTTCCAGCGGATCCCGCTGGCCAAACCACTCGGCACCGTCTTCGATGCCGTGAAGATTGAAGTAGGAGAGGCGGACCGGCCTCACCGCCTGGGGAGGAAGCTCCTCCGCCTCCACGGGCGGGGAGGTGATCAGGGACTCTGGATCGCCGATCACGCGGTAGACGGCCATCGAAGCCTTTCGCCAGATGCTGGCGCTGTAGCCCAGCGAGGCGGACGTCCGGCCCACGAGGGACGCCAGCCAGAGGCGCAGCCGTTGGAGCAGGCCCTGACGCCGAAGCGCGGCCCGATGATCTTCGGCGGCGCGGCGAAGGAGCGTGGTGAGGAGGTCGGCGTCCGTGTCTGAGGGCAAGCGTCCTACAGCCCACTCCGGAGCGAAGTAGTTGTCGTCCGTCGCGCTGTAGGGGTTGTCGGAGGGGACGGTGTCGTCGTCGTCATCGGTGGGATTGGGAAGCAAGTGGAAGGGGACGATGGCCGGTCCACCGACGATGAGCAAGGAACCGATCATTTCTCCGCGCGTGGCGAGGGCCGCGTCGAGATCGGCGAGGCGCAGCTTCAGCTGCCAGGCATTCTGTGGATCGGCCGGGGAGAGGCCGAACGGCTCGAGGCAGGCCGGGTCGTCCAGGTACACCCGGTAGGCGCTCCAGCCGGGACGCCGCCGGACGGTCTCGACGAGCGCCATCATGGCGTCGTCGATCCGACGAAATCGATCGGCCCCGAACACTTGCACGAGACGGGTGCGGCAAGAGACGGCGATGTAGGCAGGCACCCGGCGATCCTCGTCGTTTCGCCGTTTCGAGACGTGGACTCTGGCGGCCACCCGGTCGAGCTCCTTCTCGATCTCTCGGAGCGACTCGCCGGCCTGGCGGCTCTCCGTCCGCGACGGGGCGATGCCAGGATTGGGCCCGCGGAATGCCTCCCAGGGCTCGGGTTCGGGCAAAGGCTCTTCGGCCTCCAGGGCAGGATCCGGATCGGCCGCCTGCGGAGCCGGCCGCGCGCTCTCGGACTCGGAGGGAGGCACTGCCACTTGCCTGGCCGTCTCGATAGCAGGCTGGGGAGACCCGGCTGGAGCCGCACCGGCGCCGGCAAGCCGGTTGGCGCCCAGGACCGCGGCCACCTCTGCCGGGATGGGCTGGGAGAGATTGGCGCTCAGCCGCGTGGGCCACAGCGACCGGTAGGGATGTTCCGGGCCAAGGTAGCGCGAGCAGACTGCGCCGGTGGGGTCGCCGGCGGCGGCGCCATGGAGATAGTCGACGGCGCGGGCGTTTTGCCCGCTCTGCAGGAACTCATCGGCGAGAAGAAGATTGAATGCAATGCACTCGGGCCAGCGGTCGTGACCGACTCGGGCAAGGCCGATCGCGGCTGCCCGCTCGCCCGCCGCGAGGCGGGCCTTGAGCGCAAGCAGCGTGGGCAGAGGCAGGCCTGGATCGGCCGAGAGCGCCTGGTGGGCCTGAGCGGCGGCCTCGGCGGGATTCCCCTCGGCCAAGGCCGACACGGCGCGAACGAGCGCCGGGGCCCAGGAAGGCGCCCGCGCCGGGTCGATGGATTCGCCTCTCAGGATCGCGGCGCAGGAGGTGTGCGTCTGCGCTTGCACCGCGTCGCCCGAGGCGCGGAGGGCAACCGCGAGAAGAGTGTGCGCCTCCCCATACTCGGGGTCGGCCAGGAGGATCGAATGCAGGCGGGCGCACGCAGGCTGATTGAGCCCCTGCTCCACCTCCGCTTGCGCCAGAAGGAACTGCACCTCCAGGTCGCCAGGCCAGGCCACCAGCCAATCCGCCGCAGCCAGGCGAGCGAAGTCGTAGCGTGCAGCGACGCGAGCAGCTTGGATCAGGTGGATGACGTCTTGGCGCTCGATCATGTGGGCACCGCCGTGTGGAGAGTTCCGCCGTGAACGAGCTCGAGGGCCCGCACGGCGGCGAGCTGGTGGGCAGCCGCAGCGTCTTTCGGGTTGAGATCGACTGCACGTCGGAACATCCGCGCGGCTTGCGAGTAGGACTTCAGGGATTTCAAGACAACCCCGGCGCGGAAGTGAGCCTCTGAGGAGTTCTGGTTGAGGCCGATCGCCTTCTGGTAGGCCTGAAGCGCCTCACTCACCTCACGCCGATCTTCATAGATGGCTCCAAGCTCGAGGTGGACCGCCGGATCCGCAGGGCTGAGCACTTGTGCCTGATGGACCTCATCGAGAGCGCGATCCAGCTGGCCGGTCTTGCGCGAAAGCCTGGCGAGGGCCAGGTGGTGAGCGGAGTTGCGCGGGGCCAGGCGGGCGGCCCTGGTGGCGGCCTCGATCGCCGCCTCCTCATCGCCGGCCGCCTCGCGCGCCTCCGCCAGAGCGCTCCAGATCTGATCGTTCTCAGGCTCGCCCGAGGCGAGCTCTTCGAGGAGGTCGGCGGCGACGTCGGCCCGCCCGAGCCGGGCGAGTAGCCTGCAGCGAACGAGCTGCACGGGGAGCGGCCGCGATGCGTGAGCGAGGGCCTTGTCGTAGGCTTCGAGCGCCTTCTCCAGCTTCCCTTGCTTGGCGAGAATCTCCCCGAGGCCGAGAAGGATCGCCGGATCTTCGGGCGAGAGGCGGGCCGCAGCCTTGGCGCGTTCGACGGCCTCCCGGGCGCGGCCAAGGGCAAGATGCGCATGAGCGGATCCCAGGAGTGTGTGCGCGTCCGAGGGGGCCAGCGTGCAGGCACGTTCCAGCCACCCAACGGCCACCTCCGCCTCACCCAACGCCAGCGCTATCTCCCCGGCCTCTTTCCAGACCTTGCCATCGGTCGGGAATGACTCCAGCACTCGGGAATAGACGGACTTCGCCTCGGAGATCTGACCGTCAGCGCGCAAAGCGCGTGCCCACGCCAGAGCCACCCGACCATCGGCGGGGTCGAGCTCGGACGCATGCTGCAAGTGGGGCAGGGCGGCGGCGAGATTCTCTGCTTCCATGTACAGCGAGGCCAGCCGATGATGCCATAGCGGCTCATCGGGCCATGCGGCCAGGGCTGCGTTCAGTGCCCCGATCGCCTGCTCGGGACGACCATCCGAGTGCCATGATCCGGCAGCCAGGTACATGGCCGCTGGGCCCAGAGCCGGATCTCCAGAGGCCTGGTCGAATGCATGCCGCGCCGAAGCATGCTGGCCGGTCGCGGCCAGGCATACGCCCCGCAAGATCGACGCCCAGCCGTCGGCCAATGACCGGGCTTCCGTCCCCAGGATTTCAAGAGCCAGGTTGAACTGTCCTCTCCGGATGAGCGCGATTCCGTACGCGGTGAGGGCCCTGGCCTCACTCTCCTTGGCCGTGAGAGCCTTGAGTGCGGCGAGTTCGCCGTCGGAAAGGCTCCCCGCCGCCGCGCTGAGCCGCAGACTGAAGGCGTCGGCCTCGGCGGCTTGCGGGGGGGCGGCTTCGCGCAGGGCGGTCAGGGCCGAACGCGCGCCATCGCGAAGGGTCTCGATATCCGGGAGATTTCGGCGGACATCGGCCAGCGAGAGGATCGCATGCGCTTCCAGTGCGCGGATGGAGGCGGCCAGGCGGCTGAGGCGGATGCTCATGGAGGGCTGCGGCTCACCGTCACGAGGGATCCGGTCGAACGCGGCGACCGAGCCGCTCCAGTCCCCGAGCCTCAGCGCGGCCCGTGAGACCCATGCGGCGTCCTCGGCTCCGCGCACCGGCCTGCGCAGGGCGCGCTGCAGCGAGGTGTTCGCCGCGGCGCGATCGCCTGTGGCGGCCGCCGCCAGAGCGTGGACGGCGTAGGGCGTGGCAGGCAGGTCCTCCCGCCGTGCGATCGGGGCGAGAGTCGCGAGAGAGTCCTGGGCTCGCCCGAGCCGGTATTGCGCCTGGGCGAGCGCGCAGATGATCTCGGGGTCGTGCGGCGCGAGCCGGGAAGCATGCTGCAGCGTCTCGTGCGCCTCCTGGAGCGCCCCGAACCGCAGGGCCGCGGCCCCCGCCTCGTAGGCAAGCTGCACGTCGGTGGGGGCGGCCTGGATGGCGAGGGAGAAGTGGTTGAGGCCACGGCCCGTCTCGCCGTCGGCGATGTAGGCTCGGGCAAGCTCGCGGTGCAGATGGGGATTGTGGGGCTCCAGCGCCACGCTCCTCTGCCACAGCCCGATCGCTGCCGAACGGCGTCCAAGCTTCGAGAGCGAGGCGGCGGCATGCGACAAGGCCTCCACGTCTTTGGGCTCGATCTCCGAGCAGCGCTGCCACGACTTCTGGGCAGTCTCCAGATCGCCGATCTCTTCACTGGTCTGGGCAAGATCGCGCCAAAGAGGGCTTTCCTTGGGGAGCAGGGCCGAGGCGCGGCGGAGTGCGGCCTGGGCGGCGGCCGGGATCCCGAGCGAAATGAGGAGGCGGGCCCCCCGCCGCAGGACATCGGGGCTCTCCCGGTGGTTCCAGAGGATGCTGGCCAGTGTCCCACGCGCGGCCTGCGTGTCGCCGGCGCGCAGTGAGGCCTCTGCCAATTCGAATTCCACGTCCAGATCGCCGGGTGCCTTAGTGAGGAGCCTGCGCAACGCCGACGCCGCGGTCTCCCAGTCTTGCACGGCCCGGGCGACGCTGGCGAGTTGTCGGATGGCGACGACCGAATCCGGAGAGAGCTCGGCGGCCTGGCGCGCGGCGTTCAGAGCCCGATCCCCGAGATCGGCCGCCAGCGCCGTCTGAGAGAGTGCGACGTGCAAATCCACCGAGGTGGGATGACGCTCCAGGCCGGCCTCGAGCGTAGCCAGGGCCAGAGGGGCCTGGCCCGTGGCCAGGGCCGTGCGCGCCAAACCCAGGACGACGGCCAGATGGTCATCCTGGGCGTCTGGCGGGATCTGCTGTCCCGCCTGACGATAGCTCTCGAACGCGGCGGCGTGGCGGCCCGCGGCCTCGTGCAGGCGCCCGGACCAAAAGGCGATCTGCCCCTCGAGCCCGGCCGTGCCCTGGGCGCGGGCTAGATGCGCCTCGGCCGCCTTCATGGCTTCGCCGCTTGCAGACTTCTCGGCATGCCGGATTGCGATTCTCATTGCGGCGAGATAGGCCGGTGCAGGTAGGCCTTCTCGCAGCTCAAGGATCAGGTCGGCCGCATCGGCGATCTTGCCCTGCGCTTCGAGGACTTGAGCCAGGGCGAGACGGGCTGTGGTGTCGCCAGGCCGTCGAGAGAGGGCCTCGCGCAGGGCAGATTGTGCCCGGTCGGCGTGCCCAAGGCTGATGAGCAGTTCCCCTTGAAATGTGAGCCAGTCGGCGCGGCTCGGTGCCAGGCGGAGAGCCCTTTCGATGGCTTCGAGCGCCTGGCGCATCTGGCCGTCAGACCTGTGACGTTCGGCCAGCGCGGCCCAGAGAGCGGGCTCCTGTGGGAGGAGCTGGGCGGCGTGCGTAAGAGTGGCGCCGGAGGCGAATGCGTCGCCGGAAGCCGATTGCGCGCCGGCAAGAGCAATCCACACCGCGGCATTCGCCGGGTCGTTGCGCGTGGCTTCTTCAAAGTGGGCGCGCGCGCCTTCGACATCCCCTTTTCTGAAGAGGATCTCACCGCTGAGAATCCTTCCCGCCGCCGATCGCGGTTCCCGCTCGAGGAGACTGCGGGCGGCAGTCTCGGCTGTGGCCAGGTCTCCGGCAGCCAGGGCGCATTCTCCCAGGCAGGCCAGAGAATCCGGGTCCCGCTCGGCGATCGCCTTCCAGTGCTCGAGGGCGTCAGCGGGCTGCCCGGCGTGTTGGAGGCAGGAGGCCAGCGTCCGCTCAGCGTCGAGCAGGCCCGGGCTAAGAAGGAGAGCCGCAGCCGCTTCGGAAGCCCCTCGCTCGTAATCCGCCGCCTGGAAGAGGGCGCGTGCGTGCCTGGCGCGCCCCGAGGCATCCGAGGGACGAGAGTGGACGATCCTGGCCAGCACTTGCAGGGAGAGCTCACTCAGTCCGGCCTGATCGGCCTCAGCCGCGAGACGCTCGAGCCAGGGGAGCGGCGCGTGGGGTATCTCGCGGAAGAGGTCGGCGGCCGCGCGCAGAGCCGCTTCGCAGGCCTGCATGTCGCCGATACGGCGGG
>DATEAV010000396.1:0-3165 GCA_035288185.1 Anaerolineales bacterium
GTTGTCGCTGCCGGCGGCGTAGTGGCGCATGTCGAGCGCGTGGCCGATCTCGTGTGAGAGAGTCTCGTTGTTGGCCGTGGTGAACATGACGATCACTCCGCCATTATCGCACTCAAACCCATTCAGGCCGGTGACGGTGGCATAGTAGACGTTCAAGCGGCCGGACCGGTGGATGAAGGCGTCCCCCGTGATGGCGCCGGTCGAGCACAGGCCAGAGCTGACCACTCCGTTCACCGTGGCCACAATTGTGGCGATCTGGGTGGGGTCCGAGACGATCTCGAGATCGGAGGCCGGGTCGTAGTCGAATCCGATGCCGGTGTTCATTGTGTTGTACAGCTGGCGAGCGCGCGCCAGATCGGCGGAGGCCCGAGTTTCGTAACTCGCCTGGATCGTCGCGTCGCTGGTGACGATCCAAATCGTGAGCGGAACCTGGTAGACGGGCTGGCTCAGATCCACCGCCACATGGTCGCCGAAGGCGTCCGACCATGGTGGCGAGACGGAGTTGACGAAGATCGCGGCGTCGTCGTCGCTGAAGACAGTCAGCTCGGCGTTGCATCCGGCGTCCGCCTCGACGCTCGCCACGTCAATGGCGGAGTTGGCGCGCAGGACGGCGTCGTTCTCGCAGGCCCCGCCCCGGCGGCCATCGAAGAGGATCACCGCATCGTCGCCGGCGTCATTGTCGGTCAACATGAGCGTGTCACTCGTGGCGGTCGAGGGCGGCTGTGTGGCGGGCTGGCAGGCAGCCAGGGAGATCAAGAGCACCCCACCCAGCATCAACACTGCGAGAGGATGATCCCGGATCCTCTTCATCGGCTTCCCTTGGCCTCCCGCATCTCCACGCCCCTTTGCGCCGGCCGCGCGGAGGCATCATTCCCCGCAAGCGGTGTTGCCAGGCTATCGCCAACACCGTACATTGGCCCCTATTATGGCCATAATCAGCGAGATTTCGCAAGGTCGACCTGGCGACCAGGGGGATGGCCGGCGAGTGCTTAGCCTGTAGTAGGCCCGGTCGTATCCGCCTCGATCCTCTCCAGAGATTGTCGGAGAATCAGGTACTGGGCATGCTACCAGGGCAGCGGCCGGGCGATCTCGCCCAAGCGCCGAACCCTCGGGCCGTAGTGGTCCGAGTGAAGCAGCCTGGCGGGAACCTGCTCCGGCAGATCCCCCTGCCGATCTGCCTGCATTTCCACGCAGCGGAGCGCTTTCACCCTTTTCCCGGCCGAAGCGTTCGTGGCTGGGCGTCACGACCGCGCCGGTGCGGTCGCGCCCGATCCCCCATCTGGCAGCCCCAGGGTGGCGCTTTCAGCCCTACCAGAGGAGAATGCGGGGAGGGGGACCGCATGGAAGGCCGGCGCACGGGTCGTCCGCCACGCAAGGACGAGGGTTGGGCCCCGCCGCCGCGAGTCGCCCGCGCCCGTTTGCTGATGAGGCTGCTATGAGCTACGGTGAACGATCCGATTCTGCCACTGGCCCCAGCCGCAGCCGCCAGCCAACGTTTCATCTCCCCTACGGCGATTCCAGCCTCCGATTCTCCCTCCCCCCGACCATGCAGGCCGTCGTGGCCGAGGCCCGGCCGGCGACGCCGCTTTCGGATCCGGCGCAGGCGGTCGCCGAGGCGCTGGCCGCCCCCGTCGGATCGCCCCCTCTGCGCGAACTCGCCAGGGGCGGGGAGCGGGCCTGCATTGTCTTCACCGACATCACTCGGGCCTGTCCCGACAGCCTGCTGGTTCCGGCTCTCCTGGACGAGCTCGAGCAGGCGGGCGTCCGGGATGAGGACATCATCCTTCTCTGTGGCACCGGCCTGCACCGGCCTTCAACCCCGGAAGAAAAGGCCGCCAAGCTAGGGCCGCGGGTCGCAGCCCGCTACCGCGTGATCGACAACAGCCCCCAAGACGCCTCCCGCCTGGTAGATCTGGGCATCACACCCCAAGGCGCGCCCGTGCGGATCCATCGCGCGGCCGTGGAAGCGGATCTTCTCCTCTCGACCGGAGTCGTGGAACCCCATCAGTTCGCCGGCTACTCCGGCGGCTCCAAGACGCTGGCCATCGGGGCCGCCGGGGAGGCGCTGATCGCCCACACCCATGGCCCGCAGTTCCTCGACGATCCTCGCGCCCGGCTGGGCCGAGTGGATGACAATCCATTTCAAGACGTTGTCGTCGATGCTGCACGCCGGGGGGGCCTTGGCTTCATCCTGAACGTCGTGGCCGATGACGCGAGACGCATCCTTCGGGTGGCCGCCGGCCATCCCCAGATGGCGTTCCGGGATCTGGTTGCCTTCGCCCGATCGATCTACGAGGTGCCAGTTCCCGGTCCGGCCGACATCGTCATCGCGGGCGTCGGCTTCCCGAAAGATGTGAATCTCTATCAGGTCAGTCGCGCCGCCTCCTATCTGGCGCTTGCCGCGGCCCCGCTCGTCAGGCCGGGCGGGTATCTCATCGTCCCTGCCCGCTGCCAGGAGGGCGCCGGATCCGGCGTGGGCGAGCAACGCTTCCTGAAGGCCATGCGGGATGCACCGGATGTCCGATTCATCCTGGGCAATGCGCGCCGCCGTGGCTATCCGCCCGGCCAGCAACGGGCCTTTCTCATGGCCAAAGTCCTGGATCAAGCGCGCGTCGTAATCGTGGGGAGCGAATGCCCGGAGCTTGTGGCGGCGTGCAAGATGATCCCAGCGGCGACGATGGATGAGGCCCTGGCCCTCGCAGAAGGGGAGCTAGGGAAGGCTTGCCGCGTGTTGATCGTGCCCCACGCTCTCCTCACGCTTCCCGTCATCACACAGGCATCGGATTCGGCGGGCACATCCTAGGGGCGGGAAAGCGCGCTGCCGTCGGAACGCAGCCCCGTCAAGAAGCCCGGGGCGCCGCCGCGGCAGTGGCGATGCGGCTCATCGTTTGGGTTGGGTCCCTGCCGGCTGAGTGCCGGGTCGCTGGAGCTGGTTCCGCTATCTGCACTTCGAGCTCCACCTGGGGAACGGCCGCCGCGCGGTCCTCACAACCGTGCTGAGAGCTCTCCCCCAGCGGCTCTCCACGCCCCGGGAAATCGAAGAACGGCTCCCGAGGTAGAATTCCTGCGACGCCCACCAGCGGCGCGTCCCGGCACGCCGCAATTGACGGAGAGCCCGATGAATGCCATCCAGGTGGAAAACCTCTACAAGTCGTTCGGAGACGT